>NZ_JAUCML010000006.1:0-207190 GCF_030362955.1 Curtobacterium citri | reverse complement strand
CCCGGGTCCCGTCTCCTCGCCCGCCGCGTAGCCCGGCGGGAGGGGTGGGGGGGGGGGGGGCCCGCCGCCACCGCGCCTCCCGTCCGACGGTCGCGTCAGCGACTCACCAGGCGTAGTCCTCCGGCGAGGTCTGGTGCCCCGGGAAGATCTCGTCGAGGCGCGCCAGCGCCGCCTCGTCGAGACGGATGTCGACGGCGCGGACCGCCGACTCCCACTGCTCCATGGTGCGCGGGCCGGTGATCGGCGCGGTGACGCCCGGCTGGTGCAGCAGCCACGCCAGGGCGAGCTCGCCCGGGGTGTGGCCGAGCTCCTTCGCGAACGACTCGTAGGCGGTGAGCTGGTCGCGGTGGCCCTCGACGTACTCGGCGCTGCGGCCGGAGAGGCGGCGGGACCCGTTCTCGGTCTTCTCGATGACGCCACCGAGCAGGCCGCCCTGCAGCGGCGACCACGGGATGACGCCGAGGCCGTACTCGCGGGCGGCCGGCAGCACCTCGCGCTCGACGTCGCGGACGACGAGGTTGTAGATCGACTGCTCGCTGACCAGGCCGAGCGTGCCCCGACGGGCGGCGGCCTCCTGCGCCTGGGCGATGTGCCACCCGGCGAAGTTCGAGGAGCCGACGTAGAGGACCTTGCCCTGCTGCACGGCGACGTCGATCGCCTGCCAGATCTCGTCCCACGGGGTCGCCCGGTCGACGTGGTGGAACTGGTACAGGTCGACGTGGTCGGTCTGCAGCCGGCGGAGGCTGGCGTCGAGCGACTGCCGGATGTTCAGCGCGCTGAGCTTGCCACCGTTCGGCCAGTCGATCATCTCGCCGTAGACCTTGGTGGCGAGCACGGTCTTCTCGCGCCGGCCGCCGCCCTTCACGAACCAGCGGCCGATGATCTCCTCGGTGGCGCCCTTGCCCACCGAGCCGCCGTAGCCGTTGGCGGTGTCGAAGAAGTTCACGCCGAGCTCGTGCGCCCGGTCCATGATCGCGTGCGAGTCGTCCTCGCTGGTCTCCGGTCCGAAGTTCATGGTGCCGAGCACCGCCCGTGACACCGACAACCCTGTCCGTCCGAGGTGTGTGTAGTCCATCACCCCGGTCTACGCGCGTCGCGGTGTGCGGACCAGGCCCTGCGGGTACCGGTCACGTGCGGGGCGTAGAACGGGAGGTCCCGACGGAAGGAGCCGCCATGCCGGCCAAGGACGAGATCCCGAGCACCCTGCAGCGGTCGCCGGAGCACGCGCAGGAGATCTTCGCGAAGACGCTCGACTCGGCGAACGAGACGTACGGCCCCGGCGAGCGGGCGCACCGGACGGCGTTCGCCGCGGTCAAGCACGAGTACGAGAAGGTCGGTGACCACTGGGAGGAGAAGGAGTCCTCCGGCCCGTCCGACGACGGCGCAGCCGGCACCCGCGGGTCGGGGGAGACCCAGGGCGGTGTCGATGCGAACGCGACCAAGGCACACCTCATGGAGGTCGCGAAGCGGCTCGACGTGCACGGGCGATCGACGATGGACAAGGACGAGCTCGTGCAGGCCATCAAGCACGCGAACGACCGGGCGACGGCGGCCGCGCGGAAGTGAGCCGGTGCATGCCGTGCCCGGCATGAGCGGTCCGGTCGGGGGAGTAGCGTGCCGCGGATGAACACCCCAGCACTCCGTGGCAGCCGGATCCTCGGGTTCGGCCACCACCAGCCCTCCCGTGTCCTGACGAACGACGAGCTGTCGACCATGGTCGACACGAACGACGAGTGGATCACCACCCGCACCGGCATCAAGACCCGCCGCATCGCGGGGCCGGACGACAGCGTCGTGTCCCTGGCGATCGAGGCCGGCCGCAACGCGATCGCCGACGCCGGTCTCCAGCCGTCGGACATCGGACTGGTCATCGTGGCCTCGACGACGCACCGGGAGCGGTCGCCGTACACCGCCGGCCGGGTCGCCGCCGCGCTCGGGATGACGAACGGTCCCGCGCCCATCGACATCAACACCGCCTGCAGCGGCTTCGAGTACGCGATGGCCCTCGCCGACCAGTCGATCCGGGTCGGCGCCACCGACACCGCGCTCGTGATCGGGTCGGAGACGCTGTCGAGCATCGCCGACTGGACGGACCGCTCGACCTGCGTGCTCGTCGGCGACGGAGCCGGCGCCGCGGTACTCGGTTTCGCCGACACTGCGGAGATCGGGCCGGTCTCGTGGGGGAGCGTGCCGCACCTCAACGAGGCCGTGCTCGTCACGCGCGACCCGGAGTACTTCACCCAGCAGGGGCGCTCGATCTACCGCTGGGCCATCACCGAGGCCGAGGGGCACGCCCGTGCGGTCGTCGAGGCCGCGGGGCTCACGATGGACGACATCGAGGTCTTCGCCTTCCACCAGGCGAACCTGCGGATCATCGAGCCGTTGGCCGAGGCGCTCGGCGGAGCGGACAAGTACGTCGTGCGGGACGTCGTCGAGTCGGGGAACACGTCCGCGGCGAGCGTGCCGCTCGGCCTGTCGAAGGCGTGGCAGCGCGGGGAGCTGCCCGAGGACGCGCTGGCGCTGCTGTTCGGCTTCGGGGGCGGGTTCGCGCACGCCGGGCAGGTGGTGCGGACGCCGAAGCGGCGTGCGTGACGGCGTGATCCGCTGACGGACGGGAGGCGCGGTGCCGGCTGGCACCGCGCCTCCCGTCGGTCAGCGCGCGGCTCGATGGGTCGGGACGGGCTGCGTGCGGTCGAGCTGGGCTCGGCCGGGCTGTGCTCGGCTGGGCTCGGCCGGTCGTCAGTCGCGGTCGTCGCGGCGCGGCGTCTCCGCCCAGAGGTCCTCGTCGTCGCGGTCCTTCCGACGCCACGGCAGCGCACGGCGTTCGCGGTCGCCCGACTTGTCCGGCTTGTCCGCCTGGTCCGCCTGGTCCGTCTTGTCCGCCTTGTCCGACGCCTTCCGGTCCTTCGTCGGCTTCGCCTCGAGCACGACGGTGAAGTGCCGCGGCGGCAGGCCGAAGCCCTCGCGCGACGCCTGGATGACCCGCTTGCCGAGGGCGTGGTTGCCCAGCCCACCGACGGCGGCGCCGATCCCGAACGGCAGCGCACGACCGAGCACCGACGTGCCCTGGCGGGCGGCGAAGCGCTTGATGAACTGGTCGCGGACCTTGCCCCCGATGCCGCTGACCACCTGCTTCGGCAGCGTCGAGGTCACCATCTCGCCCCAGAACGCGTTCCGTGCCGGGCCACCGGCGGCCTGGCCGGCGAGCTGCTTCACGAGCTGCGTCCCCGGGGCGCCGAGGATCAGGGCCATCACGAGCGTGCGCGACCGCTCCGGGTCGTCGAGAGCGATGCCGTGCACCTCGGTGATCGACTGTGCGAACAGGGCGGTCGTCTCGAGGAACCCGACGGTCTCCGCACCGCTCAGGCCCAGGGCCGCGACCATGCCGACGCCGGGGATCACCGCGCTCGCACCGACGGCGGCACCACCCGTCGTGACGGCGGTCAGGTACTGCCGCTCGAGGATCTGGACGATCTCGGCCGGGCTCGCGTCCGGATGCCGGCGGCGCAGGGCGTTCACGTGCGCGACGACCACGGGGCGCTGGACGGCGATGACGCGGTCGAGGATCTTCGTCCACCCGCCGGGACCGTCCGGCGTGGGGGTCCGGTCGTCGCGGGAGTCGGACTGGACCGGGGCGGGCGGCATCGGCACGATCGCCCCGTCGTTGTGCTGTCGGGCCATGCGGGTGACGGTACGCCCGGGCGGTGGGAACTCCTCCGGGATCCTCGGCCGGCGGCACCGCGCGTGCGGGTCTCACGAGCACGGCACCCCGGCCCGGAGGAGCTTCGCGCGCAGGCGTTCCGGTTCCACGAGGTCCGTCCAGACCACCCGGACGACCGTCCGTACCTCGGGGAACGAGCGCACGAAGTCCTCGCGCTGCTTCTCCTGCCAGTGCGCGGCGGCGACGTCGGCGGCGGCCGTGCCGTACTTCGCGCGACCGTCCACCTCGACGACGACGCCGTGGTCGGGGAACCAGAAGTCGACCACGGCGGTGCGCTCTCCGGGCCGCGAGAAGACGTGCTGCTGCTCTGGCTCCGGCGTCCCGAGCAGCCGGAAGCGCACGCGGCACATCGACTCCGCCGGCGAGTCCGAGCGCGGCGACCCCATCGCCACGGCGGACGCCGCCTTCGACCGACCCTTCGGCCCGAGCAGTCCGACCTCTCGACCGAGGTCCTCGGTCGTGGCGCACCGCCACCGCAGGACGTGGTCGAGCACGGGCAGTGCGAGCAGCAGCGGGCGGCTCGAGGCGATGTCGACCGCCGTCCGCGCCGGGGACGTCGTCGGGAGTCCGCGGTGGTCCCGGTGGTCGGACGGCGGCCTGCCCGCGACGCCGTGCCGCACGAACCAGGCACTCACGCGTGTCCCGTCGGCCGTCGGGTCTGCCACGTGCACGCGGGACGGCCAGCTGCCCACGACGGGGAGGCCGAGCACGGCACAGGCGGACTCGTGGCTGAGTCGGTCCTGCGGGCGGAGCCGGGGGAGCGAGGCGCGGACGAGCAGCACGTGCCGTTGATCCGGTCGCAGCCCGGTGGTGCTCCCGCGGCGGACGAGGACCCCGGGGCGGATCCGTTCGTACTCGCCACGCGCCGTCGCTCGTTCGAGTGCGCGTCGCTCCGCGCTGGGCAGGTGCGCCGTCCGCACCAGGTCGATGTCGTCCGCCTCGGTCATGCTCCGAGCCTGGCGGTGGGGGAGCGGCGCCGCAGGACGACGGCGCTGCCGGTGGGGAACGACGACCGGACGGCGTCCTGTGCAGGACGATGCCCTGTCGATGCCCGCGCATCATGCGACACGGCACACGTCGATCGACGCGCGGCATGTCGAACGATGCACGCGCATCCGATGCGGACGCAGGAAGCGACGTTGCACGTGTGGATCGACGCGCGCGATGTCGCAGGACGCGCGCGACGCAGAGCGCCGCGACGCCGCGCGCCGAGCCCCGCGCGCTACCGCCGGGCGAGCTCCGCGCGCAGCGGCAGGTCCTGGTCCTCGAGGATGAACTGCGCGCCGACCGCCGTGCGGCCGTTCACCACGACGGGCGCGAGCAGGTTCACGGTCGTCCCGTCCTCGCCGGGGTTCGCCACGACGAGCAGCATCGCGTCGGCGGCGTCGGTCAGCCCGATCGTCGTCGCCTGCTCGTCCGTCAGCTCCGGCGCGTAGTCGGGCAGGTGCACGGCCGCGTCGAGCAGGTAGAGCCGCGCGTCGCCGCCGGTGAGCGCGAAGAGCCCCTCGGCACCCTCGACCGGGGCGAGCGCGAAGACGGGTTCCGGCGACAGCCCGAACGGCGGGACGGGGAAGGTCAGGTCGATGCTCATCGGAGGTAGTCCATCAGGGTCGGCTGCAGGACCTTCGCGGTGACGGCGAGGGCTGCCTGGTAGGTGGTCTGCTGCACCTGGAGGTCGAGGACGGCACCGGCGAGGTCGAGGTCCTCGATCCCGGCGCGGCGGTTCTCGAGCGACACCGAGGCGGTCTTCAGCGTGTCCTGTGCGGCGAGGGCGGCGGCGTGCCGGACCCCGACGTCGGCCTGTGCGGCGCGGACCGAGTCGATCGCGGTGTCGAGGTCGTTCAGCCTGGGGTTCACGTTCACGCCGTCCTGGAGGTCCGCCACGATGCGGTCGATCGCCGCGAAGGCCGAGGTGTCCCCGGTGCCGAAGGCCGCGGCGCCGGAGGTGTCGACGCGGATGGTCCGGTCGTCGCCCACCCGGCGGGTGACCGCGGTGGTGGCGGCGGCCCATCCGGCGTCGTCGGTGTGCGCGGCAGCGGCCGTGGACGACCCGGCGAACACGGAGCGGGTGCCGTACTTCGTGTTGGCGGTCGCCTCGAGATCGGCCTTGAGGGCACGGAACTGGGTCACGAAGGCGTCGCGGTCGGTGTCGCCCATCGTGCCGGAGTTCGCGGCCTGCACGGTGAGGTCGCGGACCTTCGTCAGCACGGAGTACGCGCTGCCGAGGGTGCTGTCGGTCGTGGCGAGCCAGCCGACGGCGTCGTCCGCGTTCCGCGTGTACTGCGCGGCGGCCGCCTGCTCCTTCCGCACCTGCATCGAGGCGCCGGTGCCCACCGGGTCGTCGGAGGGCTTCGCGATCGCCTGCAGCGTGGTGGCGCGCTGGGTCGCCTCGGCGACGCGCGCGGCGTTCGCCTGCAGGCGCTCGCCGGCCGCCGCCATGGTCATCTGGGTGGTCACTCGGGTGATCACGGTCAGCCCCTCCCGACGATGCCGACGCGGTTGATGAGCGTGTCGAGCATCTCGTCGACCGCGGTGAGGACGCGCGCCGCGCCCTGGTAGGCGTGCTGGTAGCTGAGCAGGTTCACGTTCTCCTCGTCGAGGTCCACGCCGGCACCCGACTGCTGCTGCGTGCGGGCGCTGGTGAGCGCGAGCCCGGTCAGCGTCGTCTCCGATGCGGCCGTCCGGGAGGCGCTGCCCACCCCCGCCACGAACGTCGCCCAGGTGCTGTCCGCACCACCGACGACCGACCCGAGTCGCGAGAGCGCATCGGCGAACGAGTCGTCGAGTTCCCCCGCCGCGTTCCGCGTCGCCAGGCCGCTGCCGTCCGTGGGGACGACCGACAGGCCGCGTGCGGCCGGGGTCCCCGTCGCGAGCGCGAAGAACGGCGCTCCGGTGGCGCCACCGGGGCTGGTCCCCTGCGCGTGTGCCGCGTTGACGGTCGACGCCAGCTGCGTCGCCACCCGGTCGTAGGACGCGGACGCCTCGGCCAGTGCGCCGCCCGTGCCGCCGGAGGCCGGTGCGAGCAGGGTCAGCGCCCCGCCGATCGACCCGCCGTCGAGGCCGACCGTGCCGGCGCTGCCGGAGGTCCACCGCAGGGTGACGGGCTGCCCGTCGGCGAGGCGTGCGCCGCCCTCGAGGGCGACGGTGCGGACGGTGTCGCCCTGCACGAGCGGGTTGCCGCCGAGCAGCACGTCGACCGTGCCGTCGGTGTTGGTGCGGACGGTGCCGCCGGCGAGGCCCGCGATCTGCTGCGTCAGCTGGTCGCGCTGGTCGAGGAGCTCGTTCGCGTTCCCGCCGCCGGCAAGCGTCGCCCGGATCCTCCCGTTGAGGTCGGCGACCTGCGCGGCGGTGTCGTTGAGCTGGCCGACCTGGGTGGCGGCGGTGGCACGGACGGTGGACCACTGGTCCTCGACGGCCCGCGAACCGCTCGCGAGGGTGCTCGCGACGGTGGACGCCGCGGCGATCACGGCGGAGGCGGCACCGGGGTCGTCCGGGTGCGCGGCCAGGTCGCCCCACGACGACCAGAAGCCGTCGAGCTTCGTGGCGAGGCCGTTCTTCCCGGGCTCCTGCAGGCCGTCCTCGAGCGTGGACAGCGCGGTCGCCCGGGTCTGCGCCCACGACGACGATCCGGTCGCGGCCCGGACCCCGGCGTCGAGGGTCAGGGAGCCGAGGCGCGCGATGCCGTCGACGGACACGCCCTGCCCGGCGAGGGCCGCGGTGCCGCGGACGAACCCGGTCTGCACGGCGGGCACGGACGACTGCGTCACGCGCTGGCGGGTGTAGCCGACGGTGCCGGCGTTCGCGATGTTCTGCCCGGTGACGTCGATGCCGGCGCGTGCGGCGGTCAGGCCGGAGTAGGCGGTCGCGAGGGATCCGAAGGTGCTCACCACGGTGCTACAGGGTCCCCTCGAACAGGCGGGCGCCGTCGGCGCGGGAGCCGGAGGTCCCCGATGCGTCGTACGTCGCGGCGTCGGTCACGGTCCCGGCGAGGGTCTCCTCGGTGGACTGGGCGGCCGTGCGGAGGAAGCGGTCGTTCTCGTCGCGGAGCGCGCCGATCTGGCTGGTCAGCTCGACCATCGCCGTCAGGTGCGCGGCGAGGATCTCGCCCCAGGGTCCGTTCGGTGCGGCTGCGACGACGTCGCGCAGGGGAGCAGCGGGGTCGACGCCCCACTCCTCGGCGACGGCGGCGCTCGACGCGGCCCGCTCGAGGCCGGTGCTGCGGAGGCGCTCGAGGACCTGCTCGACCTCGCGGCTGGCGTGCGAGACCCAGCGGGAGCGGCCGGCGGCGAGCAGGAGCTGCTCCTCCTCGAGCTTGAACGTCAGCAGTTCGAGCAGTTCACGCTCGCGCCAGAGGACGGCGGACAGGTCGTTCACGCTCATGGCTCCTCCCGGTACGGGTTCGGTGTCGGCGACGTTCGGGTCGTTCCGGTCCGCCTTCCGGTGGACACCGACGACTATCGGTCCGGCGGGGCGCGACGTAAGCGGCTTCCGGACAGCGCGCCGATCCGGACCCGGCCGAGCCGCGCCTCCCGTCCGGCCGTACCGGACCCAGATCGGGGGACAATCTCGGCGGTTCCGGGGCGGATGTCCGCCGAAGTGCGGACCGCTCCGGCCCGTCGTCCCCCCGCACTGGGGACGTTCCCAGCCTCCCCGGGGACTTTCCCAGCCGATACATTCGAACCGCACCGCGGGGGACACCCCGCACCGCGTCGCAGGGACGCGGAACGCACCGCCCGGAGGATCCGGGTGGTTCTTCGACGACCGCGCCGGCCTCCCGAGGGCCGGTGTCCGTCGTGCCCACGGACGGGTCAGTCAGCAGGTCGACCAGGGGAACACACATGGACCGCAACGCACGCAACGCGATGATCGTGGAGCACCTGCCGCTCGTCGGCTACATCGTCGCCGACGTCCGGGCGCGTGCCACCCACCTCGACCGCGACGACCTGGCCGCCGTCGGGTCCCTCGCGCTCGTCGCCGCAGCGGAGTCGTTCGACCCGGACCTCGGCGTGCCGTTCGGTGCCTACGCCCGCACCCGGATCAACGGCGCGATCGCCGACGACATGCGCTCCGCCGACTGGGCCTCCCGAGGCACCCGGAAGCGCATCCGCGAGACCCTCGCCACGCAGGAGGCGCTGTCCGCCCGGCTCGGTCGGTCGGTCGGCGTGCAGGAGATCGCCGATGCCATGGGCGTCGACCGCGACACCGCCGCCGCCGCGATGGCCGACGCCGCCCGCACCGTCAGCCCCATCGACGAGACCGTGCACGACACGGTGGCGACCGACCAGCCGCTCCCCGGCGAGGACCTGCTCGAGGCCGAGAAGCGCCGCTACCTGCGCGCCGCCGTCGCCGCGCTGCCGGAGCGCATGCGGTACGTCGTCGAGAGCGTGTACTTCGGCGACCGCTCGGTGACTGAGGTCGCCGCGGAGCTCGGGATCACGCACTCCGCCGTGTCGCAGCAGCGCTCCGAGGCGATGCGGCTCCTGCGCGACGGCCTGGCCGAGCACTACGGCGACGGCACCGCGGTCGAGCCGGTCTCCCGCACCACCGCCGCCCGCCGCAGCGCGTACCTCGCCCGGGTCGCCGCGAACGCCGCCGCCGGTGTCGCGCGGGCCGTGCACGACGCCTCCGCACCGACGGCCGTCGCGGCGGGCTAGCCCTTCGGCGAGGGAAATCTCGCCGATCCCCTAACGACCTCGGCCCGACGGCCGAGAGTCCCGGATGTCAGCCCATGGACGGGCAGGCACCACCACCCAAGGATTCACGGAGGAAACCACCATGGGTATGTCCATCAACACCAACCTCTCGGCACTCAACACGTACCGGAACCTCAGCTCCACGCAGAACGACCTGTCGAAGTCCCTCGAGAAGCTCTCGACCGGTCTCCGCATCAACCGTGCTGCCGACGACGCTGCCGGTCTGTCGATCTCCGAGGGGCTCAAGTCGCAGGTCGGTGGCCTCACGGTCGCGGCCCGCAACTCGCAGGACGGCATCTCCGTCGTGCAGACCGCTGAAGGTGGCCTCACCGAGACCCACTCGATCCTCCAGCGCATGCGTGACCTGGCCGTCCAGGCCGGCAACGACTCGAACAACGACGCCTCGCGCAAGGCGATCTCCACCGAGGTCGGCGAGCTGCAGAAGGAACTCGGCCGCATCTCGTCGTCGACGAACTTCAACGGCATCAACCTGCTCGACGGTTCCGCCAACGGCGGCACCGGCAAGCTGGCGTTCCAGGTCGGCGCCAACGGCGACAAGAGCAGCCAGATCGTCGTCGACCTGAAGGGCGCCGACGTGTCGGCGATCGCGAAGGCCCTCGGCTCCGGTGACACCGCCGCGACGGGCAGCTCGTTCGCGATCGACCTTTCCAAGCTCGACGGGTCGAAGGCGGCGACGTTCGTCTCCACCGACGCCAACGGCACGAAGACCTCGGTCTCGACGGGCCAGCTCAAGGGTGCGGACGGCAAGGACGTCAGCACCTTCACCAGCGTCGACGACTACGCGGCTGCACTGTCGCGTGACGACGCCTTCTCGGCGAAGTTCACGGTCAGCGTCGAGAAGGACGCGAACGGTGCTGGTACGGGCATCGTCGTGTCGGCGCGTGACGGCGGCAAGCTGCTCGACGCCGACAACGCGACGGTCGCTGCAGCCGGGATCGACGCCGGCAAGGAGGGCACGTCGGTCACCGGTGGCGTCAAGTTTGACACCGCCGCGAACGCCCAGGCCGCGATCAAGCTGATCGACCAGCAGATCTCCGCCGTGTCGTCGGCTCGTTCGAGCCTCGGTGCGGTCCAGAACCGCTTCGACCACGCCATCAACGTGACGAACGTGGCCAAGGAGAACCTGACGGCCGCCGGCTCGCGCATCACCGACGTCGACATGGCGCAGGAGATGGTCAAGTACACCCGCGACAACATCCTGAGCCAGGCCGGCACCTCGATGCTCGCGCAGGCGAACCAGAGCACGCAGGGCGTGCTCTCGCTCCTGCGCTAGCGGACCTGACGCCGTCGTCCGGGGGAGTTCGAGTCCTCCGGGCGGCGGCGTCGCCGTACCCCCACCACGTCCACCACCCCACGGCAGGGAGCCACCGATGTCGACGTCGTCCGTGTCGGGCAACAGTCTCGCGATCGACGGCCTGGTCAGCGGTCTCAAGACCACCGACCTCATCAACTCGCTGATGACGATCGAGCAGGTCCCGCAGACCCTGCTCAAGAGCAAGCTCACCTCGACGAACTCGTTCATCTCGTCGCTGCAGACCATCAACTCGCTGGTGCAGACCCTGGCGACGAAGGCCGGGGACGCGTCGAAGGCCGCCTCGCTCGACGTCTTCTCCGCGAAGAGCTCCTCGTCGGGCGTCAGCGTCACCACGGGCGCGGACGCGAGCGCCGGCTCCCTCAGCTTCCAGGTCGGTTCCACGGCCTCCGCACAGGTCGCGGTCACCGCGGCGTCGACGACGTGGTCGTCCGCCGCCGAGCCGCTGACCCTCGTCGGTGCGGACGGCAAGCAGACCACGTTCACCCCGGCGTCGGGGTCCCTCGACGACACCGTCGCTGCGATCAACAAGGCCGGCGCCGGTGTCACCGCGACGAAGGTCGCCTCGGGCAGCGCCGCCGACGGCACGAAGACGTTCCGGCTGCAGCTCACCGCGACGACGACCGGCGCGGCCGGGGCCTTCTCGCTCTACCGGGGGACCGGGGACGAGGTGACGGCGGGCACCGCGACCGACGTCTTCGCCCAGCCGGGCGCAGCGGTCGTCACGCCGGCGAAGGACGCGAGCGTGACCCTCTGGGCCGGCACCGCCGCCGCCCAGACCATCACGAGCGCCTCGAACACCTTCACGGACCTGCTGCCCGGTGTCGACGTCACCGTGTCCCAGCCCACGACCGACCCCGTCACCGTGACCGTCGCGCGCGACACGACGAAGGCGCAGTCGGTGGCCTCGGGGCTCGTCGACGCGCTGAACGCCGTGACCTCGTACTACGCGTCGAACACCGCGGTGACGAGCACGACGAGCCCGACCACGGGGACGACCTCGACGACCGCGGGCGTGCTCAGCGGCGACGGCACCACGCGCGACGTCGTGCAGCGCCTGACGGCAACGATGTCGGCGCCGGTGAACGGGAAGTCGCCGTCGAGCATCGGCATCGTGATCACGAAGGACGGCTCGTTCACCTTCGACGCCACCGCGTTCCAGAACGCGCTCGCGTCGGACCCCGCGGGCACCCAGGCGGTCCTGTCGGGCGTCGCGGCGAACGTCGGGGC
Organism: Curtobacterium citri; assembly: GCF_030362955.1. NCBI lineage: Bacteria > Bacillati > Actinomycetota > Actinomycetes > Micrococcales > Microbacteriaceae > Curtobacterium > Curtobacterium citri. Next base: position 195,213 of record NZ_JAUCML010000006.1, on the reverse strand, counting down.
CGCCGCCACGGCCGCGTCCGACAAGTACAACGGGTCGATCACGACGTCCATCACCGGGCAGCAGTCCGTGGCGAAGGACCTCACGACCCAGATCGACAACTGGACCGACCGGCTGACCCTGCGCCGCGCCACGCTGCAGGCGCAGTACTCGGCCCTCGAGACCAGTCTCAGCAAGCTCCAGTCCCAGTCCTCCTGGCTCTCCAGCCAGCTGGCATCGACGTCGACGAGTTGACGGGAACGACCATGAACGCGTTCGACCTGCAGTCCGCCGCCTTCCGGCAGGCCGCCCAGCCCCGCACCGTGACCGACCAGCGTCGCGCGCAGTACACGAACGAGGCCGTGCTCTCGGCGACGCCGGCGCAGCTCGTGACCATGCTGTACGACCGCCTGCTCCTCGACCTGCACCGTGCCGAGGCCGCGCAGACGACGTCCGACTGGGAGACCGCGCGCGAGCAGCTCCTGCACGCCCAGGCCATCGTCGGCGAGCTGTCCTCGACGCTCCGCATCGACGTGTGGGACGGCGGCGAGGGACTGCTGGCGATCTACAACTACGCTTCCACGTCGCTCATCACCGCGAACGTGCACCGTGACGTGCAGGCGACGCGGGACTGCATCCGGATCCTCGAACCGCTCCGGCAGTCGTGGCACGAGGCCGCCGCGGCACTGCCGGCGGCGCAGACCGTGTCGACCGGCACCGGGGGAGCGCTCGGTGTCGCCTGAGACGCCCGCGCTCGCGCCCGGGTCGGCACCCGTGCACGAGCAGGAGGCCGCGGCCCACGACGCCTGGGTGACCACGCTGGACGCGCTCGAGCGCGACCTGTCCGCCGACGCGACCACGACGTGGACCGAGCCGACCGGGCTGGGACCGGTGCCGCGCGACCTGGTGGGGCGTGCCTCCCGGCTGCTCGCCGCGCAGCGTGACCGCGCCGCCGACCTCGAGACGGAGCGACGGCGGACGCTGGAGCACCTCGGCGCGCTCCGCCGGGTCGCGGAGACCGACGAGCCGCGCGGGTCCGTGTACCTGGACGCCTCAGCCTGACCGGACCGCGACGGTGCGCGTGTCGATCGACGTGCGGGACGTCGCACGATGCGCACGCACTGGATGCACGCGCACGGGACGACGATCCACGTGTCGATCGACACGTGCTGTGTCGCAGAACGCGCGCCGACCACGCGCGAGCGCACCCGTGCCGCACCCGGCCCCCCGTTCGGGGCGAGCACTTACGCCGCCGACGGCCGCCGTCGATAGCGCACCTCGAGCACGGATCGCTCACCACTCCCGGCCACGGATCGGCCACCTCCAACCCGGCGACGTCGGACGACGTCGCGCACCGAGGGGACCGGTCCCACGTGTTCGATTCCGTGACGAGCGTCGCGCTGCAGAGTGCGCTCGACGGGCTGTCGCTGCGACAGCGCACCATCGCGAACAACATCGCGAACATCAACACGCCGAACTACCGCGCCGAGAAGGTCCGCTTCGAGGACGCCCTCGCGGACTCGATCGTGCACGGCGACGGACACGCGACGGCGACGACGGCCCGGAGCCTCGAGCCGACGAACACGAACGGCAACAACGTCAACCTGGACCAGGAGACGCTGTCGAACATCGACACCGTGCTCCGGTACCAGTTCGCGACGCAGGCGGTCGGTGGCGAGGCCACGAGCCTGCGCACGGCGATGCGGACGAACTCGTGACGACCTTCGACGCGATCGGCATCGCGAGCACCGGCCTCACCGTGCACCGGAAGTGGCTCGACGCGATCTCGGACAACATCGCGAACGTCAACACCGTCCGGTCGATGGACGACTCCGCCTTCCAGGCCCGCTACGTCGAGGTCCAGGAGGGCGCCGGCACCTCGGGCGCCTACGTCAAGGGGGCCGCGTTCGGCAGCGCCGCCGGTCGCGTGACGTACGACCCGGACAACCCGCTCGCGAACGCCGAGGGCTACGTCCGCATGCCGGACATCGACCTCGGCACGCAGATGGCGGACCTCATCATGGCCCAGCGCGGCTACCAGGCGAACGCCGCCGTGGTCGACCGTGCGAAGACCGCCTACGAGGCGGCACTGCAGATCGGGAAGAACTGATGCCCATCGACGCACTGAACGGTGTGACCACGAACGCGATGACCCGCGCCTTCGGCGGGACCGACGTCACCGGCACCGCGCCCTCGACCGGCACCACCGGCACCGGCGCCGCGACCGCGACCGGGGACGGGTTCGCGAGCAGCCTGACCAACGCGGTCGACGGCCTGCAGGAGCTGCAGAGCACGTCGAAGACCCTCGCGCTCAAGGCCGTCACGGGCAACCTCGACGACATCCACGACGCCACCATCGCGTCCACGCGCGCCCAGGTCACCCTCGAGCTCGTCGCCGCCGTCCGCAACAAGGGCGTCGACGCGTTCAACGAGATCATGCGGATGCAGGCCTGATGCCCGCCGCGATGCAGAACGCGTGGGCCCGCCTGACGGGCTACGTCAAGGGCTTCTCCGCCGCACAGCGCACGATCGCCGTCATCGGCATCGCCGCGCTGGTGCTCGGCGGCGTCGCGCTCGCGAGCTTCCTCGGCAAGGCGTCCTACGCGCCGCTCTTCACGGGTCTCGCCGCGGCGGACGCCAGCTCGATCACCGACCAGCTGCAGACCGACGGCGTGCCGTTCCAGCTGACGGACGGCGGCGCGACGATCCTCGTGCCGCAGGACAAGGTCTACTCGGAGCGGCTCAAGGCCGCGTCGAACAACCTGCCGTCCTCGAACGAGGGCGGGTACTCGCTGCTCGACAAGATGGGCGTCACGAGTTCCGAGTTCCAGCAGGACGTCACGTACAAGCGGGCGATCGAGGGCGAGCTGGCGAAGACCATCTCGGCGATGGACGGCGTCAAGACCGCCACCGTGCAGCTCGCGATCCCGGAGAAGACCGTGTTCGTGTCCGAGGAGAAGGACCCGACCGCGTCGGTCTTCGTCGCGACCGAGAACGGCACCCAGCTGACGACGGACCAGGTGCAGTCGATCGTGCACCTGACCAGCGCGGCGGTCGAGGGCATGCAGCCCACCGACGTGTCGGTCGTCGACCAGAAGGGGCAGACCCTGTCGGCCGTCGGCACCGGCGCGACCGGCAGCGGGGCCGACCAGGCCGCCGACTACGACACCACGACGCGACAGAAGATCCAGGACCTGCTCGACACGACGCTCGGCCCGGGCAACGCGAGCGTGGTCGTCTCGGCCACCATGAACCAGGAGTCCGGCACCCGGACGTCGGAGAGCTTCGCGCAGCCCACGAGCGGCCCCGTCGCCCTCAACGAGTCGAGCACGAAGGAGCAGTACGGCTCCGGTTCCGGCGCGGGTGCGGGTGCGACCGGGGTCCTCGGCCCGGACAACATCGCCGTGCCGAACGGCACCGCGAACGGCACGAACGGCACCGCGGCCTCCGGCGACGGCGGCTACGAGAACGAGTCGACGACGAAGAACAACGCCGTCGACAAGACGACCGAGACGACGCAGATCCCGGCCGGCGGCGTGCAGCGCCAGACCATCTCGGTCGCGCTGAACTCCCGTGCCCAGTCGGTGCAGAACGCGAACCTGCAGAGCATCAACGACCTCGTGTCGGCGGCGGCCGGAGCGGACAACACCCGCGGCGACCAGGTCCGCGTCGCGATGATGGACTTCGACGACACCGCCGCCAAGGACGCCGCGAAGGCACTGCAGCAGCAGCAGCAGGACGAGCAGCAGCAGGCCATGTGGTCGACCATCCGCACGGCCGGCATCATCGCCGCGGTCCTCGCCGCCGCGGTCGTGCTGGCGATCGTCCTGGCCCGTCGCGGTCGCCGCCAGTCCCGCGAGGCGGTGGACGTCGGCGAGCTCGACGCCTTCGCCGGTGAGACGTTCGAGCTGCCGCTCGGCGTCGAGGACGACCTGGCACTCGGCGACGTCGACGCGCCGACGGTCGCCCTGCCGACCCTGCCGCACGACGACGCCCCGACCGAGGTGCTCACGACCGACGAGATCAGCGCCGAGCGTCGCCGCCAGGAGATCTCCGCCCTCGCCGAGCGCGACCCGAAGCGCACGGCCGACCTCCTCCGCGGCCTGCTCGACGACCGGACCTCGGTGTGAGCGCCCTCGTCCCGGTCCCCGCGGGCGGCGGGACCGCCGACCGCGCCCTGACCGGCTCGCAGAAGGTCGCGCTCATCCTCATGCAGATGGAGACCGAGCGCGCCGCCGAGGTGATGAAGCAGTTCACCGAGCTCGAGGCCGAGGAGATCTCCGCCGAGATCGTGCGCATGCGTCGGGTCGACGACACGGTCGTGGACCGGACGATGTCCGAGTTCCACCGCATCACCCAGCGCGGTCGCGTGCAGAAGCGCGGCGGCAAGGACGCCGCGCTCGGGCTGCTCGAGGCGTCGTTCGGGTCCGAGCGCGCCGCGGGTGTGATGGACCGGCTCGCGTCGAACCTCGCGGGCCAGTCGTTCGAGTTCCTCGACGACGCCGAACCCGGCCAGGTCGTCAGCCTGCTCGAGGGGGAGCTCCCGCAGACCATCGCCCTCGTGCTCGCGCACCTGAAGCCCGGGCAGGCCAGCGCCGTGCTCGCCGGCGTCGACGACCGCACGCGGACGGACGTCGCGCAGGCGTTCGCGACGATGGGCACCGCCACCCCGGAGGCCGTCGGCATCGTCGCCGGGGTGCTGCGGCAGCGCGCCGGCGCGGTCGTGTCGCCGCGCGAGAGCGTCGAGGTCGTCGGCGGCATCGCGCCGCTGGTCGAGATCATCAACCGCTCCGACGTCGCGACCGAGAAGGCCGTGCTCGAGGGACTCGAGGCGCGCGACCCCGAGCTCGCCGAGGACATCCGGTCGCGGATGCTCACCTTCGAGGACATCGTCAAGCTCGAGTCGCGCGACATCCAGCAGGTGCTGCGCGGCATCGACTCGAAGCTGCTCGCGACCGCGATGAAGGGTGCACCCGCGCCGGTCGTCGAGACCATCCGCGCGAACGTCTCCGAGCGCAACCGCTCGGTGCTCGACGACGAGCTGCAGAACATGGGGCCGGTCCGCGTGTCGCAGGTCGAGGAAGCGCGCGCCGAGGTCGTCCGCTCCGTCCGCGAGCTCGAGGCCCAGGGCACGATCACCGTCCACCGCGCCGAGGAGGACGAGCTCGTTGACTGACACCGTCGTCCAGCGCGTCGCGTTCCCGGTCCTCGGGAGCGCGACCACGCGCGACCTCGCCGCCGCTGCGGACGTCCGGGGGCACGCCGCCGGCTACGCGGCCGGGCTCCGCGCCGCGCAGGCCGAGACGGACGCGCTCCGCGCCCGGCTCGAGGCCGAGCACGCCGCGCGCCTCGCCGCGCTGCACGCCGAGGCGGTCCGTCGCGTGCAGGTCCTCGACGCCGCCACCGCCGCGCTGCTGTCGCAGGTCGTGCCGGTCCTGCGGGACGCGGAGGAGTCGCTCGTGCAGGCGTCCCTCGACCTCGCCGAGGCCGTCGTCGGGTACTCGGTCCGCACCGCCAGGTCGGCGGCCGACGGTGTCGACGACGGCCGGGAGGCGCCGCCCGCCCCCGGTGCGGAGGCCACCGTCCGGCGCGCACTCGCCGCGGTCGACGCGACGGTCGCCCTGGCCGTCCGGGTCAGCCCCGCCGACGCGGCGCGTGTCGCCGACGCAGGACTGACGGTCCCGGTGGTCGGCGACCCGTCGCTCCGCGACGGCGACGCCGTCGTGGACCTGCCGGACGGGATGCTCGACGCGCGGCTCGGCGCCGCGCTCGACCGCGCCCGCGACGCCCTCGGGGTGACCCGGTGACCGCGACGCTCCTCCGCCCGCGCGGCCTCGACGAGGCCGTCGCGCAGGCCGGCCCGCAGCGCGTCGGCGTCGTCACCAGTGCGGTGGGCCTCGGGCTCACCGTCGCGGGCCTCGACGCCCGCATCGGCGACGTCGTCACGGTCGGCGCCGACGACGGCCCGCAGACCGCCGTCGAGGTCGTCGCCACCGACGCCACCGGCGTCCGGTGCATGCCGCTCGGCCGCCTCGTCGCCGTCACCGCCGGGACCCCGGTGCGTCCGACCGGTCGGCCGGTGCTCGTGCCGACCGGTGCCGGGCTGTTCGGGCGCGTGCTCGACGGCCTCGGCCGGCCGATCGACGACCGCGGGCCGCTCGACACCGACGGCTGGGTGCCGCTCGACCACCCGACCCCGAACGCCATGGCGCGGACCCGGATCGACGCGCCGATGCAGCTCGGCGTCCGGGTGCTCGACACCCTGACCACCGTGGGGCGCGGGCAGCGCATGGGCCTGTTCGCCGGGTCCGGTGTCGGCAAGTCGTCGCTGCTGTCGATGATCGCCCGCGGCAGCGACGCCGCGGTCAACGTCATCGCCCTCGTCGGGGAGCGCGGGCGCGAGGTCCGCGAGTTCCTCGAGGACGACCTCGGCGCCGAGGGGCTCGCCCGTTCGATCGTCGTCGTGTCGACCTCGGACGAGCCGGCCCTCATGCGCCTGCGCGCCGCGTTCGTCGCCACCCGCATCGCGGAGTCCTTCCGCGACGCCGGGCAGGACGTCGTGCTCATGATGGACTCGCTCACCCGCGTCGCGATGGCGCAGCGCGAGATCGGCCTGTCCGTGGGGGAGCCGCCGGCCACCCGGGGGTACCCGCCGTCGACGTTCTCGGTGCTCGCCGGACTGCTCGAGCGCGCCGGGACCGACCGCGTCGGGAGCATCACCGGGCTGTACACCGTGCTCGTCGACGGGGACGACCACAACGAGCCGATCGCCGACAGCGCCCGCAGCATCCTCGACGGGCACGTCGTGCTGGACCGGAAGCTCGCCGTCACCGGGCACTTCCCGTCGGTCGACGCCCTCGGGTCGATCTCCCGCGTCGCCTCGAAGGTCACCGAGCCGTGGCAGCGCGCCGCGGCGACTGCGCTCCGGAAGGTGATGGCGGCCCGGCGGAACGCGCAGGACCTGCTCGACGTCGGGGCGTACCAGCGCGGATCGAACCCCCTCGTCGACGCCGCCGTGGACCACCAGGACACCATCGACGCGTTCCTGCGCCAGGGGATGGACGAGCAGGCGGACGCCGACACGTCGTGGCGCGCGCTCGACGCCCTCGTCGCACGGCTGGGGGTGGCCGCCTGATGGCCCGACGCTTCCCCCTCGCCGGGCTCCTCCGCCTCCGGCATGCCGAGCAGGACCGCGCGGCGGCCGCCCTCGCCGCCGCCAACGACCGGGTCCGGGACGCCGCCGACGCTCGGATCGCGGCCCGCCGGAACCTCGCCGACCGCGAGGAGACCAGCGCGGTGACCGACGCGGCGACGCTCAGTGCCCTCGCCGCGGCGCGCGCCTCGACACGGGGCATGCTCGAGGAGCTCGACGCCGTCGCGCGGTCGCGACGCACCGAGGCCGACGAGGCCCAGACCACGTACAACACCGCGCGGCGTGCCGCCCTGGGGCTCGAGAAGCTCGAGGCGCACCACGACCGGGAGCAGGCAGCCGAGGACCTGCGCACCGAACAGAACGCCCTCGACGAGATCGCGGCACGACGCCGCACGGAAGGTGGTGCCCGATGAGCGTGGACGCCGTGCTCTCCCGGATCGCCGAGATCCGCACGCAGATCGACGCCCTGCGCGCACCGACGACCGACCGGACGAACGGCTCGACGACCGGCTCGACCGCCTCGACCGAGGCGTCGACCGGCGCGTTCGCCGACGCCCTCGCCACCGCGTCCGCTCCCGGGGGCGCGTCCGCCGCGGCGACCGCTGCGGGGACGGCACCGGCGACCGCCGCCCCCGCGACCTCGGTCGACGCCGGGCGCGGCACCCTCGCGACCGGCAGCGGCGCCACCGGGTCCGACGTGGTCGCCGCCGCGAAGAAGTACCTCGGGGTGCCCTACGTGTTCGGTGGGGAGAGCCGCTCCGGGATGGACTGCTCGGGCCTCGTGCAGACGGTGTTCAAGGACCTCGGGGTCACCATGCCCCGCGTCGTGCCGGACCAGGCGGACATGGGCGTGCCGGTCGGATCGCTCGCGGAGGCGAAGCCCGGCGACCTCATCATCCCGAAGGGCGAGCAGCACATCGTCATCTACGTCGGCGACGGCAAGGTCCTGCACGCACCGCGTCCGGGCAAGGACGTCCGCATCGTCGACAACTGGTACAAGGACTCGGACATCGCGACCATCCGTCGCATCGTGCCGAGCGAGGCGGCCGCACCCGCGGCGGTCCCGGCGGCATCGTCGGCGACCGCGCTGCAGTCCGCGACGGACCTGCAGACGGCGGCCCTGCTGTCGATGATGCGATCGGGGAGCGCCGCGTGAGCACGATGACGATCGCGGCCCCTCCCGCACGCCCCGCCGCTCCCGCGAGCCCCGCCGGCGCGCAGTCCGGTGCGGGTACGTCGTCCGTGCCGTTCGACGCCGCCCTCGCCGCCGTCACCGGGACCGGAGCGGACTGCGTGCAGCAGCCCGGCCCGGATCGCTCCGGCACGGAGGACGCCACCACGACCGCTCCCGCCGTCGTCATCCCGGCCGTCGTCGCTCCGGCCGTCGTCGCTCCGACCGTCGCCGTGTCGGCCTCGCTCGTCGACCCGGCCCTGCTCGGGGCGCTGCCCGTCCCGACCCCGGTGCCGACCGTGCCCGTCGACGCCGCTGCTCCCGCGACGAGCGCGCCGACCGCCCCCGCGGCGGGGGCCACGGCCCTCGCCCCGGCACGCGCCGACGCGTCGTCCGTCGCCGCCCTCGCCGTGCCCGCCGCAGGCCGGACCACCACGGAGGACGTCGCCGGCAGCGCCGGTACCGCGTCGGTGGTCCCGGCGCCCGTGCCCTCGACCCCGAGCAGCAGCACCGCCCCGGCGGCGAGCGGAGCCGCGACGAGCAGCCCCCTCCCGACCGCGACCGGGGTGCCCGGACGCGCCCTCGCGGCGCAGCCGGTCGGTCCGGCGACCCCGACCCCGGAAGACGCCCCCGCCGGTGCACCCGCCCTCACTGCCGCCCCGGCGACCCCGACGCCGGGTGCCGGCGTCCCGGTCGCCGCCCCGCAGCGCGACGCCGCGGAGGCCGTCCGTCCGGGCCAGCCGGCCCCGGCGGCGACGGCCGCGACCACCGGTGCACCGGTCGTGTCGACCAGACCGGCCACCGGGGGCAGGACCGGCCACGGGGCGGACCGCGGGCCGACCGGGCAGGGCGACGCGGGCCTCCCGGCCGTGCTCCCGACCCGCGGCGGCGAGACGCCGTTCGTGGTCCCCACCCCGGCGTCGACTGCGCCGGCGACCGTCGCCGGTGCCGCCACGGCGAACGCTCCGGCCCCGCTCGCACAGCAGCTCACACGTCCGCTGTTCACCCTCGCGCAGGCGGGTCCGGGGGAGCACGTCGTGACCGTGCAGGTCTCGCCCGACGCGCTCGGTCCGGTGACGGTGCGCGCCCACGTCACCGCGCACGGGATGCACGTCGAGCTGTTCGCGGCGTCGGACGCGGGCCGTGACGCGGTCCGCCAGGTACTGCCCGACCTGCGCCGCGACGCCGCCGGCAGCGCGGTCGTGACCACGCTCGACCTGTCGTCGCAGAACCACCCCGACGCGCAGCCCGGCCGTGACGACCGGCGGACCCCCGCAGGTTTCCGACCGGAAGCCGGCCCGGAGGCCCGCCCCACCACGACCGCACCGGTCACCACCCGCCCGACCACCGTCCGATCCGTCGGACTCGACGTCCTCGCCTGACGCGGACCGAAGGAGGACCACCATGCCCCTCGACGGCATCACCGGATCGGTGGACGCGGCCACCCAGGCCGCCGCGGTCGCGCAGACCGCGAGCGCGAAGAAGTCCCAGACGATGGACTCCGAGGTGTTCATGAAGCTGCTCGTCACGCAGCTCCGGAACCAGGACCCGTCGTCCCCGATGGACACGAACCAGATGATCAGCCAGCAGACGCAGCTCGCGATGATGGAACAGGTCAGCAACCAGACCACGACGGCCAACGAGAACTTCTCGCTGCAGATGCGCATGGCCGCCGCGAACCTCGTCGGCAAGCAGGTCAGCTACACCGACGCCACGACCGGGACCGCGGTCTCGGGGACCGCCACCGCGGTGTCGTACGCCGCGAGCGTGCCGACCGTGACCGTGAACGGGAAGGAGGTCGACCTCGACGTGATCTCCGGTATCAAGTCCGCCTGACCCGCTCCCTCCTCCCTCTTCCCCACCTCGTCTTCCTTCCACGAAAGGTCGCACCATGCTCCGCTCGCTCTACTCCGGCATCTCCGGTCTCCGTTCGCACCAGCAGATGCTCGACGTCACCGGCAACAACATCGCCAACGTCAACACCGTCGGCTTCAAGTCGTCGACAACCGTCTTCCAGGACACCCTGTCGCAGATGACCCAGGGCGCCGGGGGACCGCAGACCGGCATCGGCGGCACGAACCCCGCACAGATCGGTCTCGGCGTGCAGGTCGCCGGCGTCTCGACCAACTTCGCCCAGGGTTCCGCGCAGGCCACCGGCAAGGCCACCGACCTGATGATCTCGGGCGACGGGTTCTTCGTGACGCGCCTCGGCAACGACACCGTCTACTCGCGGGCGGGTGCGTTCGACTTCGACGCGAACGGCCGCCTGGTCACGGCCGACGGCAAGATCGTCCAGGGCTACTCCGCCACGAACGGCGTCGTCAACGACGGCGGCGGCCTGAGCGACATCATGCTGCCGGTCGACGCGGCCGCCCCGGCGACCGCCACGAGCTCGGCGACGGTCAGCGGCAACCTGCCGTCGGACACCGCCGTCGGCCAGACGCTGAACCGCGACGCCACGGTCTACGACCAGTACGGCACCAAGCACACGCTGTCGCTCGGCTACACCCGCACCGCCGGCGGCTGGTCCGTCTCCGCCTCGAACGGGCAGGGCACCTCGGCCACCGGCGCGATCACCTTCGGCGCGGACGGCAAGATCACCAGCGGCCAGACCATGCAGGTGGGTGGGATCACCGTCGACATGACGCAGCTGTCCGGCTTCGCGACGCTCAACACCGCGTCGATCTCGTCGCAGAACGGCCACGAGGCCGGCTCGCTGCAGGGCTACTCCATCTCGAAGGACGGCACGCTCGTCGGTTCCTTCTCGAACGGGTCCTCGCTCGCGATCGGCCGCATCGCCCTCGCGACCTTCGCCAACCCCGCGGGCCTCGAGAAGACCGGGGCGTCGGGCTACCGCGCGACCGCGAACTCGGGCAACGCGAACGTCGGCGTCCCCGGGTCGGCCGGCATCGGCTCGCTCGCCTCGGGCACGCTCGAGATGTCGAACGTCGACCTGTCCCAGGAGTTCACGAACCTGATCGTGGCGCAGCGCGGGTTCCAGGCGAACGCGCGCATCATCACGACCTCGGACGAGGTGCTGCAGGAGCTGACGAACCTGAAGCGGTAAAGATCCGGAAAACCCCCCTGTCTCCTGCCCAAGGGCTGGCAGGGGGGTTTCTGCGTACTCATCCGGAATACCCCTGTCTCCAGCACCTTCGGCAGGCCATACTGGCCTCACCGAGCGGGAGGTCACCCAGTGGCGAGAGTTGGCGTGCACACGGGGGGTGCGTGGGATCCGAGCATCGTTCGACGTTTGCTCGGCGTGGTTCCGCATGACCTGCCACCGGTCTCCGCGCCCGTCATCACGATCGACGGGATCATAGAAAACGACGCAACAGCGTGGCTCCGCGAAGTCGATGCACGCTCCGGCCTCCGCAGGACTAAAACGGCACTCACCCGCGCCGACAGCCTCCGATCCTTCTTGAACTACGTCCTCGCGCAAAACACGTCGATCCGCGGTGCAACAAACGCGCACATCATCGGCTACATCCGTACCCGCACAACCGGACCGAAGCGAGTGTCCGGGAACACGATCGCTTCCGATCGCTCGACGATCCGCGGCTTCTACGAGTGGCTGCGCGACGAGCGCGGCATACCCCTCCCGATCACACTCGACGAATTGCGGACTCCCAACGGTCCAGTCCTCTCAATGCGTGAAGGACGAGGCATCCCGAAGGCCAGTGCCGCCCAGACACCTCTCGAGCCCCCACAGATCGACGAACTCCTCGCAGCCGCGACCACACGCAACAACGGCCAGAACTACACAGCAGCCCGCGACGCAGCCTTCATCTCACTCGGACTCGCTTGCGGCGCTCGAGCCGACACCCTCGCTCACCTTCTCACTTATGAGATTCCGGAGTCCCCTCGATCCACACTACGTAATCCCAGTCCAATCGAAGGCGACCTCATCGAGATGCGCCTTCCTGCCGCAGTGTCGAAGACGAATCGAGAAGTCGTCCTGCCCGCCATACGACGACACCTCGACCGTGTCCGCAGATTCATCAATCCGGAAACGGGGGCACGACGACACCAACTCGACCGGTGGACGCCTCCAGAGAACGCGATCCGGGTGGCAACCGGGCCGACCGCCAAGTTCCGCGGCATCGTTGACACGGACGGCAATCGGAGAAGCTTCAACACGATGACAGCAGAGGACCGACGGCGACTCGTCACAGAAACGAACGAACCAGCGATGATCTTCCTGACAGTGCATCGAGGGCGCCCCTTGAGTGAGCGCTCGGCCGAGGAGATCGTCAGCACGGTTTCCGCTGAAGCCGAGCACCGCGCTGAACAAGCCGGGACTGTCTTCCCCCACGTCACAACCCACGATCTCCGGGGAACCTACGCAACGCACCTCGCAGCGCTTTTCTACTTCGGGGTTCCGACCAGCGCTGGTCGAGACCTCGACGGCAAACCGCATCGCGTCAACATTCAATCCGCTGTGAAGATGGCATCGACCGGTCTCGGTCACATCAACGCGAGAACGACACAACTCTACATCCAACAAGTCGGACTGATGGCCGGCCAGTATTCGATCAATGCGTTCCTCGGACGGGAACAGCGATGAGGCAGGACAACGACCGCCTCTACCTCAGAGCGCGGAATACCGACCAACGCGGCGTCAACCCCAACTTCATCACAGAAGCCACGAGGACGCCGAGCGGGGACCTTCGCCTCATTGTCAGCGGATCCCGATACCCCATTTTGATCCGACAACTTAGAATGACCGAGGCAGGAGAACAACTCACCGAACATCTCCTTAGAACCATCCACCTGCACGGAGGCACGTGGGCATCCGCTACCACGGTGAGAACCGTGGCGAGTGGGGCTCGGCAGTTCCTGGTCGACCTCGAAGATTCTACTGGGTCCACAAGTCTTCATGACGCATCGCTAAGCGCAGCCGGCCTGTGGGATGCGATAGGCCGCGCAGCTGGCAATGAATCAAAGCGACGCAACTTGCGCCGATGTGTGTGTGGAGCATTGGAGCGGTGGCATCCGAACGGAGCGGCGCTGTCGGAAGCGCTCTTCAGCTACACGATTCCCGTCACGAAGCCAGCGGTGACGGGCTACTCGCCGCACGTCGTGGACGCCATCGAAGCCATGATGAAGGACCGGGTGGCCGCGTGGTTCCAGCGCTACCGAAGAGCAGTCCAAGACGCATACGGAAGCCTGCCACAGAACTGGCTACAACTCGACGCGTCTGACCTCGCCCCGCACGACACAGAGCTCCCGAAGGGATTTGCGACCACCGAGGACGAACTGATTCCAGCGATGATCCTGCTCGCCACCCTCGACAATCTCGGACCCAACCTGGCTATCATCCGGTCATTCACCTCCGATTCCGTCGAGCGATCGAGCGAAACAGCTGGATTCGCGACCGGCGTCAAGGCGCGCAACAATCAGGTCATTCGAACACCAGCGCCAGCGGGTGGGCTTTTCAGTTTCGTCGGACTCCTTGACTTCGTGACTGCAGCCACGAGCGTTGACCGTGTGTTCCGCCAACACTCCTTCGACTTCGACCGTCTGCTCTTCATCCCGACCGGAGCTGACGAAGTGCTTGACCATGCACCTATCGGCAAGTGGTGGTCGTCGCAAGTCGCGGCTGCGGCTGATCGGCGTGGTCTCCCGGAAACAATCAGTTTCCGCAGGCTGAGGAAGGGTGCCGCAAATCGCGGAAGAAGCGCCGGGCAAAAGATTATTGGCCAGGGCGAACAGATGTCCCGGATCTATCTGGCCGATGCCGTCCCCGACGTCATCAAAGTGCCCCTCCTTCTTGCGACGCAGGATTCCGTCGCGCAACGGTGGCGAGACCGGACAACGCTGACGTCAGCCGACGTGCCGGCCGAGAATGAGCTAAATCCTCATGAACGTGAGGCAAAGGCTGCGATCGAGGCCGCGGAGGGGATCATGGATGTTGGGGTCGCTGCCTGCATCACCAACGGACAGTCCCCAATCAATCCCGCACTGCCCTGCGGTCTCGGACCAATCGCATGTTTCACCTGCTCGAAGGGTTTTCGGACCCCGGAAGTGATCCCGGGTCTCATCGCGGCTGTCGAATTCAGCCTGAACATCCGAAAGTACGAGCCAACCGAATGGGTGGACGGTGAGGCGCCGCTCCTCTACGCGTTCGCGCAGCGCAGCCTCGAGCAGTTTCCGAAAGCGCTGGTCGACGCGGCACCCAATACAGCAGTCGACAACGGTCGAGCACTTGTTGCCTGCGCCTACTACGAAACGAGACTCCGTGACTGACGCTGACCTCATTCAACCCCTACCTGTTCAAGGTGCGAAGTCAACGCTGAGTCACGACTCCGACGTCCGCGCATTCATCCCGCGCGGGGTTCAGATCCGCAAGCCCGTCCGCTACGGTGACGACGTCTGGGGCGTCGATGGGTATCCCGTCGTCAATCAATCGGTCAAGGGCATCGACTTCACAGGTATTCCGAGACGTTGGCGCTCCGTCGTCAAAGATTGGATCCTGCTTCGTCTCAATCCGTCGCTTGCAAGAAACGGTATGAGCGGCTTGGACACGACCGCTTCCAACGCGCTCGCGTTGGCCGCGGCACCGCCCGTGACCATGATGACCGCAATCGCTTACGTTCTCACCTTCAAGGTGACGTTGCCCATCGTCGACGCGCACGGTACATCGCTCACCCCACAGGACTGGAACTCCGTCGTTGCCTCCGTTGAAGCTCGAGACGCTGGCAACGCCCCACTCACCAACGCACTGTGCGCCCTTCAACTTCCAGCTCTCTGGAAAGCGCGTCATGTCCTAGGTCTTCCAAACATGTTCGGCGGCAGACCGTTTGCCGGCGAAAGCGTGATGAAGGTCTTCAAAGTGCCCGAGCGAGGCCCGAACACTGCACGCCCGGACCCAGAGATCTGCGGACCGATCCTCGGGTTGAGCCTCTGGATCATGGATCACTGCGCCGAGGACATCCTGACGCGCCGTGAACACCTCGCTGCCCTGCCTGACCGGACCCACTTGAGTCGCGATGAACAACTCGCTGCAGTCATGATCGAACTGCATCGCTGGAGAGAGACCGGGCGGGCGCTCCCTGCAACAGTGGGGCTTCGCGGTGACACGGTGACGGCCGCACCGTCTTGGGCGACGTTCGTCAAGATGGCCGGATGCTCGAACAAGGTCCTGAAGAATCCAGTCGGACCCGCGGTTGCGGCGTGGGCTGCGCTGCGGGACGAGCGACGCGTATCAGCCACCGAAGACGGCTTTGATCTTCCGATCCGGCAAGTCGAGGCACTCGACGGATCGCTCCGCCAGTGGACCGACTCGCTCGTCGCAACCCGGTACGGGAACGGCTTGGACTACTGGACCTCGCTGTTGGCGTTCGCATGCGCGTACGTCGTCGCGTTGCTCACTACCGTTCGCGACCGTGAGTTCTCCGCGCTTCCCGATGACTGCATCCGATCCGACACCTATGAGCGAGGCGACGCCGACATTCCCGTCACGAGAATGCGAGGGTTCCTGATCAAGAACGTCCCGGAGCCGCGGCCTGCGACTTGGGTCATCAGCGAGGACGTGGTCCGAGCCGTTGGAATCGTGAAGCGGCTCAAGAAAGCTCTCCGCCTCTCCCCGAGACTGCATCCGCTCACCGGCGAGGAAATCCTATTCCATCCTGGGCTGGGCCTCGGACCGGTGACAAAAACCGACTCCATGGTGCTCCAACATGAGTGGCTTCGCCGTTTCGAGCGCGCGGGCGAGTTCCTTTCCAATCGCGGCTTGATTGCCGCGCTACCGGAACTGCCAACCTGGCTGTCGCACCGCGTCATCCGAATCACCGGAATTCAGTGCTACGCAAGCCAGCCCTGGGGAGATGCACTGGCAGCGGCGCAAGCGCATTGGTCCAGCCGCAAGGTGGCGGAAGGCTACTACGGACACCTCCCCAACAGTGTCTTCATCGCTGACCCCGAGTCCGTCGAAGAAGTTCGGCAGGTCGTTCTCGGGCAAACACTCGTCAACGTCGCGGCCGACATCACCGAACTCGGAATGGAAGCCGCCGTTCACGGCCGGGGAGACCAGCGGTTGGATGACGCTCTTCGTCGATCAGAGGTGTACGAACTCACTAACGAACCCGTCACGGGCAAGCAACTGGTCAAGATAGCCAAAGACAACAAGAATGTCACCGTGGGTACCTTCACGATCTGTGTGTTCGGCCCCGGCGGCCTCTGCGGCGGAGTGCACGAGGCCAACTTCCGGCTCTGCCGCCCTGGTGCCTGCCGTAACTCCGCTATGACCATCGGCCAGCGAGCACGACAGGAACTTGCACGCAGGGAACATGTCGGGCGCGAAGGCGTTTTTGAGCGCGCTAGGAAAAAGATCGAAGTCGACATGCCGGAACTCAAGCCAGAGTTTGAGAACTTCACGGATCCCGATTTGATCGAGTTGATCCTTAACGAACTGCCGGGCAGCTACGCCACCGCTGCGCGACGTCAGGTGCCGGCGTAATGACGAATCGAGAGCTGGCAGCCCTCCTAGCCTCGCTCCTCGGGAGCAGCGAAGCCCTACCCGTGCCACTGCAATCTCTGATCGCGGGAACGGTCCTCTCAGCCAACGGCCAACCCGTGAGTAAAGCTGGCATGGCACGTATCGGCCAGTACTCGCACGGAAGTGCACACAAGCATTACAACGAGCTCCTCGTAGCGCTGCAGGAACGGATCCCGGCGGAAGTCAGTCGCATGAGCGACGACGACCGGAATCCGGTCACGGTAACCCAACTTCGATCCGAGTTGACGGAACGCGAGGCGACTATAGGTGATCTGCGGGAGCAGATCCGAACCTTGAACGAGACGCAGGATCAGGTGCGACGTTATGCCCTCGCGTTACACCAGCACGTATCTGACCTTGAAGCTCAGCTCGCGTCAGCGGATGGTCGAAAGGTGAGGCCGCTCCGCATCCTCGAGTAGCCATGATCGTTGGCGGTTCCGTAGCAGGGCTGCTGTGATCATCGACCGTCAGCGGATGCCCCGCTGGTTGCGTCTGGTTCATCGAGGCTGTCTACCAGCTCACCGAACCGGACGTCGAGGCCGCGAGCGAGCTTCCACCACGCGCTGAGCGTACCGACCCGTTCGCCTGAGACGAGGTACTGAACGCTTCGGCGCTGCAGCCCGGATCGCGCTGCGAGTTCGTCCCACGTCAAGCCTGCGTCATGCCGGGCCTGCTGCACCGCGAGACGGAGTGCCGAGAGGTTCGGCTCGCTGCGGTGGGACACTCCTCGACGGTTGCGTGAAAACTCGACGAGCGCAGTGAACAAATGTTCGCTATCTTGTCGGTTATGGCAGAACTGAGTGCGTGGCGGCCGCTCCCGCGGCGCTCCGCACCGGCGTGCACCCGCCAACCAAGCAGCAGCAGGACCGACCGCGCAGGCCGAACGATCGACGCGAGGCACCAGACGCAGCGGAACCAGCTGAGGTACCCAGCTCGAAGGCGTCGGCAGCGGAGCGCTTCTCGAGGTGGCTGTCATGCCGCCACGCTAGCCAGGGGCGTCATCCGGCTGGCGCTGTATAACCGCAGTGATGGTGGGATCCGATGACATCAGCCGAGGCTTCAGCCGTTGGTGCCGTTCGCTACGTTGATGCCACCGACTTCGGGGCGCATGCTGTCGAATGGGTCCTTCTCGTTCATGGGCAGGGACACGTGGTCTTGACGGTGGAGGGCCTTCCGATCGCTCGAGTCGAGCCGCTAGCTGGCGCCGCAGCGATTCCGGAGCGTCAGTCGGGGGAGCGGCAATGACGGGCGACGGGACGCAGATGCCCAGTCCGAGCCTGAGCCGAATCCCGCTTTCCGTCCTTCGACAGAGCACGCCTCCAGATTTGGCGGAGCTTTACGTTCCGGTTCGTGAAAGCGAGGCCCTCATCCCGGACCTCAAGATGGGCATCGGCGCTCTCACAGTCCGCCGGTGGGATCCGGCCAACACAGCCACCGGTTGGACCCTCTACGGCGCAGACCTCACCCTCGACGTGGGTCACCCGTTCGGTTCGATGTTCTACCGCAACGACGCCGACGGCCGGGTCCTGCGCATCGGAGTGAAGTGGCACCCACCAGTGCAGCAGCTCGAGTTCCCCGCCCTACACCCCTCGAAGCCGGAACTCACGTCAGACTGCACCGATAACGAGGTCGCCGCGATCGTGCTGGACGCGCGTAGTCGGATCGGGACGCTAGTCGCGATCAACGCGCAGATCGGGTCGTTCGTCGCCACCGAGGAGTCCGAGAACGCGATCCTCGACGCGTCCGGGCTCGGGTTGGAACGACTCTCGGAGGACGACCCGCGGTTGGCTCGCGATGCCTGAGCGTCGGGCGCCACGGTTCGAGCCGGTGCCGATGCGGCTGCGGTCGTTGTCGGCGCAGTTCAATGCCGTGACCTGGCCGACGGTGGCGGGGATGACGTTCACGAACTCCACCGGTGCCGCGGTTTTGCAGCGGACCGTCAACGTCCGCACGACGGCGGAGGGCGGATGTTCACGCTGCTCAACGGGGCACCGTTGACGGACCCCGCTGACGCGCTGCTGGACGCCGCAACACAGGTGATGGACCTGCTGGCCGAGCTTCGTTCGGTGGGCCGTGGCCCGGAAGCGGCAGGTCCGGCGGATGTCTGACCGGCAGTGGGTGCAGAACATCCGCCATGAGCAGGCGATCCTGTCGTTGCCGTTCGGGCTCGGCTACACGATCGACATCACCCAGACCCTCGCGGCCCTCGCCGCTGCCGGCATGCCAGCACGGGTGGAAGCGTTCGACCGGCTCCGGTTCGACGACGGCCGGACCGCGTTTCTCGCCACCCCGGACCCGACCACCACCGTCACCGACGACGACGTCGCGAAAGGCCGTTCGGATGACGTGATCCTGCTGCCGGGCGGGTCCGAGGGTGGGGTGCTGTCGTTGGTGCGCCGCTACCCAGACCTGGTCGTCGTGAACGGGAAACGCGGTCGGGTGTGGGCGGACGGTCGGCAAGTGTCTGGCACGTCGATGCAGCGGGAGGCGACTACGGGGTGGCGGACCGTCTTCGCGATCGCCCGCAGCATCATCATGCATGGCGGTGGCACGCGTGCCATCGCGGACCAGACCGGGATCCCCTCCGACGAGGTCCGGGCCGCCATGCAGACCCTTGGTTCGCATGTGTTCCACACGCCGATCGGGTGGGAAGCCAGGGACCGGCCCGCCCTGTGTGACTGGGCCTACGCGGCCTATCCGGGCTACGGCGGGGTCCGCACCTGCTGGCGCCGCGACGACACAATCGACGCGCAGGCGGATCAGCTGATCGGGCTGGGTGGGGTGATGTCGGACCGGTGGGCGGCGCAGCAGTCCGGTGTCCTCGTCACCCCGGACCGGTTGACCGCGTTCTTCGCGCAGCATCCCGACATGGCAGCGCTCGGCTACGTGCCAGCGTCGGCGGACGACGCGACGGTGAAGGTCGTCATCCCGCAGGACCCCACCGTCCTCACCGCCGCGGAGGGGTGCTGCACGGACGACTTCATCACCGGACATGTCCTCTACGAAGCCGGCTGGGTGACCGTGGACGCGGATGCGGTGAACGGGTTGCGGCAGCTGCTGCACTTCCGCTCTGACCTCGCTCACGACCTCCGCTGGCACCCCGGCGGCAGCAGTGAGGGCCGGGTGGGCTGATGCTGCAGTTGCTGTCGTTGACGTTGGCGTTCGACGACGTCCGGTTCTTCGGGTCCGTCATGTTCACCGACGTGGATCATCCAAACGACCCGCCGCCGACGATCCTGATCGATCACGCCGACGAACCGCCGTGGTTCCGCCTCGTGAACGTCGACCCCGACGGGCAGGACCTGTCGGTGCCGGCGATGGTCGAAGCGGACCGGATCATGCGATTCGTCCTCCGCACCGCACCCGACCGGATCGGCCGCACCGCCGCCGACTTCCCACAACCCTGACCGCCCAGCGCGCTGATCTTGGAGGTTCCTGCTGATGATGCGTCTGGTGTCGCTGCACCTGTCCAACGACCGGATCCTCTGGGGCCACGTCCTCCTCGAAGACACCGAGGATGCCGACGCCGGCCTGGCGCGGATCCTCGTCCGCCCTGTCGATGTCGACCCCGGGTACGAGCTCTACGACAAACACAACGCCGTCCTCAACGACCTGGAGGTGCCGGTGGTGCGGGAGGCGGACCGCATCGTGCGGACCCTGCTCATCCCGGCCGCGGAGATCGCCCGTCGGGAGCAAGCCGTCCGCGCCGTCGTTCACTCCGGCTACCTCGAGGGAGCACCCGATGACATGCCCTGGCAAACGCAGCTGTGGTCGTTCGCCCGCGGAGAGATCACCCGCGACCAGGTCCACGCCTACACCGACCAGGGCCGCCAACTTCCCCGGGTGCCCGGGGTGCGGCCGGCGGAGGCGGCGGAGGTCCCCGAGGACTGGTGGCAGACCACGCAGGCCCGCATCCGCCGACACCTTCTGGACTCCACCCTCACCGAGCCGGAGGTCGCTGCCGCCCTGCAGGTCAGCATCAAGGAGGTCGGTGAGCTGTTTGAAGCGAACCGGCTGCTGAGCTTCGACCTCGATGGGGAGGAACGCATCCCCGACTGGCAACTCGTCCACCCTGCTCTACCTGAGTGGGGTGAGCCGTCGTCGCTCCTGCCCGGCCTGGACCTGCTCTACGCGGCAGCACCGCAGCCGCTGCTGGATGCGGCAGCGATGACCGAGTTCATGACCACACCCCTGACCTTCCTCACCGTCGACGGGGAAGCGCTCCTGCCGCTGACCTGGATGCGGCAAGGCCGACCCCTCACGACGATCGTGGCCCTGTTCCGGGGACGGCAATGGCGTTCATGACCCGGCGGCCGGACCTGTTCCTCATCAGCGTCGCCTTCGACCCTCACGGTGTCCACGGGCACATGTACTTCCGCGACCCCACCGGACCGGAGCTTCGCCAAGTGATCGTGCACGGCAGTGGGGACACCGACCAGTACCGGCTTGACCCTGCCCACGGCGACCCGCGGGAAGGGTGGGAGCCGTATCTCACTGAAGCCGGCTGGCTGATGGCCCTTATCCGCCCCGACACCCTGGAGGAGCGCAGCTGATGGGACCCGCACTCGAATGGCTCACCGCCGCCTACGCCAGCCGACCGCAGATCACCCTGCCGTACGGGCTCGGCGACACCACCGACCTCACCGAAACGCTCCTCGTCCTCCAACTCGCCGGCCTCCGCGCGGCCGTGGAGACACACGACACGATCCGACTCCCTGATGGCCGGCGTGCACGCTTCCCGACCCTCACTCAGCGCCCCCGGAACCAGGACCCGGATGACGTCGACCTGCTGCTGCTGGCACCGCGGACGGTGACCGCGACACAGATCGCGCTCGCGGAACAGACGTCGACGGTGCTGCTGGTCGACGTGGACCGGCGCCGCGTCTGGGTAGACAGGAAGCAGGTTCTTGGAACGGCGGATCGGTGGAAGGACGCCGCACCGATCTACATCGCCTTCGCCGTCGCACGGATGCTCGCCGTCAACGGCGCCACCTTCGACCGACTCGTCAGCAACGGATTCACGGCGGGGCAGGTCGACGACGCCCTCGCCCGGCTCGGCAAACGCGTCCACCGCACCGACATCGGATGGGAATCCCGGCAGGTCGGGGGGCTCGTGGACTTCGCGATCGCGTGCTACCCCGGCCCCGGCGGTGTGAGAACCCGGTGGACGTCAGACCTGCCGCTGCCGGAGCAGGGCGAGCTGCTCATCGACGCCGGGTGCCGCATCTCCGGACGGGCCATCTCCGACCGGCCCGGCTACCCGGCCATCAAGAAACGCGCCATGCCGTACCAACTCGTCGCCTTCACCGAACACGGGGTCGACATGATCGGCCTCGGGTTCGAACCCGACCCGGTCGGGCTCGCCGGCACTGAACTCGTCCTCGCCGCCGACCCGACCATCTTCCGCACCGCGATAGCGGCCGGGTACAGGGACCGCACCGACGACATCATCACCGCCAACACACTCCTCCGCGCCGACCTCCGCAACGACGACGATGCAGCCTCCCTCGCAGAAGTACGGAACGTCCTGCAGTTCCTCGCCGACACCGGCTACGACCTCCGCCACAACCTGCCCAACTGAAACACATGCAACCCCTCACCCTCGACCCCACCGTCGACTCGCCAGCCGACACTGCGCTGGCCACTCGCCCGCTCCTCGACAGCGCTCCGGCGTCGGAGGATGACGAGCTCTGGTACCACGACCACGAGACGAAGGCGCAGTGGGAACGCCTCGACAACCTCCGGCAAGCCGAGGCGATCATCCGGTCCCGGACGGCCAGGAACCCATGGGCCGGGATCGGACGGTTCTCACATCGCAACGCGGACGGCGAGTTCGAGCAGTTGCACCTCTTCGAGGTGCTCGGATGGGCGGACCGGGTTTACGTGTGCGGCGACGTCTCCCGCGTCGGGTTCCAGTGGCGGTGGAGCAGCTGGCCTGCCGACACCCTGCACCAGGGACGCACTCCCGGCGCCGTCGGACCTGATTGGTACCGGGCCGACGTGTACGAGCAGCAGGTTGTCACCGTTCATGACGCCGTCACGCAATTCCGCCCCGCACTGCACGCCATTGAAGGCGTCAATGACCAAGCACCCGGCTACGTGTGGCTGCCGCGCGAGCACGACTTCGCAGCCAACCAGCATCTCCGCACCCCACTGGACGACAGCTAGCACTCCCCAGGCGCTGTCGGACCCGGGGCCGGCGATCGGTGGTGGACGCCGCTGCGCCACACCCACGCCGACAGCTTCAACTCACCCCGCCCTGCTT
Source organism: Curtobacterium citri (assembly GCF_030362955.1). Taxonomy (NCBI): domain Bacteria; kingdom Bacillati; phylum Actinomycetota; class Actinomycetes; order Micrococcales; family Microbacteriaceae; genus Curtobacterium; species Curtobacterium citri. The sequence goes on along the minus strand of NZ_JAUCML010000006.1, from coordinate 172,147 downwards.
CCACCCATACCGCGTCCCGCGTCATACGCCACGCCAACGCATCACCACGTCGGATCAGCCGGTCCGGGAACTGGAACCACGCGTACACCGGCAGCGGCCGCTCGAACTCACGCACCTCCGCACCACGCGCCTCCTCCTCAAGTGAGAACGGCTGCGGCGGCACCCCACGATCAGAACGACGACGACCCACACAACGGACTGTAGGGACGAGCACCGACGCTCAGCACGCGTCCGCATACGGCAGCCCGGTGAGATTCAAATCGGACGGGCTATCTGCGACGCGACGGCGTCGCACCCCCACGGGGGTGCGACCATCGGACGATGAACGACCCACTATCGGGACGGTGCTCTCTCGGCTTTCAGGCCGCGAGCACGCGGTCTTCAATTCGCTCGAGAGCTTCCCGGCCTATCGGCCACCCTCCGAGCTTGCTGGCTGAGTTGATGTGCCCGGCCCGCTCGACCTGAACGAGATCACTTCCCCAAGCAGCCGCCAGCTGCTCGGCGACCTGAAGTTCGCAGTACGGGTCATTTGTGCTCGCCACCACCATGCTGGGGACAGGCAACCTTCTCGCCTGCAGCGTGACGAACGTCGAAGCGTCCTCGGACGGGAACACATCACCCGTCGGGTCTGGCGGTGCCACGAGGAACGCGGCGATCGGGACTCGAACTGGTGTGCGCAGCAGCCACTCAGCCACCGCCCAACACCCGAGACTGTGCCCGACCAACGCGATCCCGTCGACCCGTGGGGAGAGGAGATGCACGGCCCGGTCCACTGCAGCGACCCAGTCATCGAGATCAGGCTGCGACCACGACCCCGGGTCGATGCGGACCGCGTCCGCGCCCCACTGCTGCTGCCACAGCGTCTGCCAGTGCGTCCCGTCGGATCCGCCGATCCCGGGAACGATCACGCGTCCGATCACCTGACACCCCTGCTTCCGTTCTCCTGCCGCCAGTCGGAGGAGCTCACCCGAGCCAGAATGATGGAAGGCATCGCACGGACGGTCCGCCTGCGAGTGATCACGAAGCGGAAGGCGCTGCACACGATGGAACCGCTCGACCAAACCGACCGGAAGATCCTCGCCCTCCTGCAAACCGACGGCCGCCTCAGCGGCGCGGAGGTGGGACGACGGGTCGGCCTGTCGCAGCCCGCGGCCAGCGCTCGGATCCTCCGCCTCGAGCGGCAGGGCATCATCACCGGCTACCGCGCCACCGTCGACCCGGCCGCCGTCGGCCTCAACATCCACGCAGTCGTCCGCCTTCGGACGACCCACGCGCACCTCGGCGCAGCGCTGCAACTCGCAGCGCGCACCGACGAGGTCACCTCCACCCGTCGCGTGACCGGCGAGGACTGCCTCATCCTCGACGTCCATTGCGGCGACGCCGGTCGGCTCGAACAGGTGGTCGACTCACTCGCCCGATTCGGACCCGTCAGCACCGCGCTCGTGCTGCGCGACTACCCCGACAAGCCCCTCATGCAGTATCGACCCACAGGAGCTTGAAGCGTCCGAATGACGATCGCCAACCGGACGGCGCTGATATCGTCCCCGCATGATGCAGGCCCACGGTGGTGCCGCTCGATCGAAGCTTGTCGACTTGCTCGCGATCCCGGATCCAGAGACCATCCATCCGTCAGCGGTTCGACGCGAGCACCTACGACTCGACGGCTCCACCCGGTGGGATCGCATCGAGCTCGACACCCCCGATGGCGACACGATCCCTTGCATCCTCATCACGCCCCACAAGCGCTCCGACGTCGACGTCATCGCCGTTCACCAACACGCAGGAGCTTTCACGCTTGGCAAGAGCGAGCCCGCGGGCCTCGCCGGAGACCCGAGTCTCGCGTACGGCCTCGCCCTCGCCCATGTAGGGGCACGGGTGGTCGTTCCAGATCTCGTCGGCTTCGAGGAGCGGCAACGTCTTTGGTCTGACGACCCCGGAGCCGACGAACGCCTCGACGCGCTCTTCCGCTTGACAGACGGCAGCAGCTTGCAGGCCAAGCACACCCGCGACATCGCCGTGGTGACCAACTGGATGCGGGGATTCGATTCGGCCGCGAGCCAGCTCTGCATCATCGGACACTCACTTGGCGGTCAAGTCGCGCTCTTCTCACTCGCCCTCGACCCCCGTATCTCTCGGGGAGTGGTGAGCTGTGGCCTCGGGACGCTCGCCTCTTTCGAAGCGGCGCGCATCCGCCACAACCCCGCCTGGTTCGTGCCGGGGCTCAGATCGGCCGGAGACGTCGCGCTCGTCGCGGCCGCCATCGAGCAGCCAATCTATGTCGCCGCGGGACGTATGGACACGCTCTTCCCGCTGGACGGAGTACGCGAGGTGCTCGACGCGTTCTGTCCGGAGTTGCTGACAGCGCGGGTATTCGACGGAGGTCATTCGTTGCCACCGCAGGTACTGGAAGCTGCCGTCCAGCACCTGCTCGAAACGAGTCGAAAGCCGTCTCAGTAGCCGATGGCATAACGGACGACGCTTGCCGATCGGAGTTTTGCCCGCCAGCTGAGGCAGAGGCTCCCTCTCAGCGTGTGAGGTGCGCGGTGTCCCGGCGGTCGACTTCCGCGAGCATCGTGGTCGTCTTGCGGAGTACTCGCGGTGTGCTGACCGTGGTGATGACGAAAATGGTGAACATGAACCCGGCGCCGACCCAGAACATCGGCTCCCCGGTGACGGCGAGCCAGATAGAAAGCGCCGTCATCGGGAGGTACAGCGCGGGCGCCAGCCATCGGAGCGGCCGGTACTGCTTCTGAAGGTGCTGCAGCGCGCGCCGCCACTCGGCGGGGTCAGCGTCCGCTGGGACTGCACCGCGACGGACCGCTTTTCCGAACTCCGGCCGCCGCGCCAACTGTCCGAACCCACGTCGCTGACGGCCGAGCCAGAACCCCATCCCCGTGCCGAACAGTGCACCGGTGAACGCGGAGATTAGCGCCCGCGGTCCGAGGTGAAGCTCCGGCGTTGTGATGAACCCCAACGCGAACCACATGACCGCGAACATGACCGCCATGACCACGCCAGTCATCCACGTCGGCAGCTGCTTCATCCACCCCATGAGTCGAGCCTGGCACGACGACCTGGATTGTGCACGGCCGATGGCTCGGAACAAGAGTCCACGTGACTGATGTCCAGAACGAAGACAGAACGCAACTCATCCGGCCATCTCGATAGCGGATCGGTTATCGAGACGGCGACTGGACCGATGTGCGCGGCGTAACTTCACGGACGTGACCACTCGACGCGTCCTACTTGCTGTGCTCGGCGCTGTACTGATCGTCGCCGGGTTCGTGCTGATGGCCACGTCAGACGGCAGGCTTGACCGACTGGTGGCGGTCTTCGTCCTCTTCGGCGGAGCGGCTCTGGTTGTGTTCCCTACAGCGCGTCCGAGCCGCGAGGCGCTCGTGCGCTACTGGAGTCGGTACGAGAAGAAGTAGGCACGGGATCGGCTGGAAGACCATCGGTCACCGGACACCCCACTCGTACACCGCTTCGACCCGTAGTCTCGGCACGTGACAGACCGGTTCTGGCAGCAACGCGATCCGATGGAGGTGCGTAGCCATGATGGGTCGGGGCGAGCGTCTGCCGGGTGGGTGGCCCTCGTACTCGTAGCGCTCTACTCGGCGCTGCTGGCGCTCGTGCTCTCGGTCGCGAACCGTGTCACGGCGGCGGACCTCGCCAGCGCAGGCGCAACACGGCACCCGTTCGACGACCCTCCGGTCCTGGTTGCTCGGGCGGAGTTCATGGTCGGGCTCGTCGGCGTCGCCGCGCTCCCCATCGCCCTCGCCGTGATCGCGCTCGGGTACCGCGGCGTGGTTCGAGGCTGGGTCGCCGGTCGACGAGTTGGCTGGGTGGCGCTCGTCATCGGCGGGGTTGGTCTGCTCCCCGCCCTCTTCGCCTGCCTGTTCGGGATGCTGATCTGCGTGCTCGACGGAGGAGTGATCGCCAGTAGCTGACCATCGAAGCGAGCGAGACTGTCTCGACAGCCGATCGGCTCTTGAGACGATCTGAAGTGTGGGCGTCACGGCCGTACGATGCGCGCCCGAGCTGCGGTGTCCTGCAGGTAGTCGGCCGTCGTTCGCGTTGTGCAGCTTGCGTCGTCGCCGAGCACGTCGTCCGGTGCTCCAACTGCCAGAAGGGGCAGTGTCGGGCCGAGGACCAGCGCGACTTCGTCTGGTGTGCCATACGAGGTGAACGTGGGGACGGTGACGCTGGCGGCGAGGGAGCTTTGGGTCAGCGCTGCTGCGTATTCCAAGGTGACGTACGCGACTGCGTCGGTGACGAGAAGGTGCTGGCCGCCGTAGATCAGGGTCTTCACGACGGCGAGTCCGCGCTTGGCGGCGCGGGCAATGGGGGGACCAGGTCGAATCCGTTGCTCAAGCAGGTGAGTGCGTCGGTATCTGGGTCGAATCCCACGTGCGCCATCATTTGACCAGCGTCCGCTTGACCGCCTGTGTCCCGCGTCAGCTGAATACGGGCTGCCCGGAGGCCCATCGGCCATCGGACACGGAGCGCGCTCCCGGTCACATCAATCCGCTTCTGGTATTCGCCCTGTCTGGTTGCGAGGATGAGGTGTGTTCGAGCTGGTGAAACCGCGTGCTGAGCTGTTCGTGGCGTGGAGCGAAGCACATCGGGAGTGGGGACCCGGGCTGCACGAGGACGGCTTCGGTATCACCTCGGACGATGACGTGGACACGGTCGACGGTTTCCGTGATTGGGTCGCTCGGATCAGGCAAGGCCCGAGCGAACTGTGGTGGATCGTCGAAGACGGGGAAGTCCTTGGCGGGATCGCGCTGCGCGCTGCTGATGACGAGCGCGTGCAGCGCTTCGGTCACATTGGGTACGGGGTCCGGCCGTCCGCCCGCGGGCGAGGTGTCGCGACGTGGGCGCTCGGTGAAGTGTTGCGTCACGCGGCGTCGCTTGGGGTCGACCCCGTGGTCGCGTTCTGTCTTGACAACAATGCGGGGTCAGTCGCGACGCTTGAACGCTACGGGGCGACGCTCGAATCGGTTGAGCAGCACGGGATGGCGCGCGTGCGGCGTTACGCGATCCGCCCCTAAGCCCGCCTCGCTCACCGATCGGCTAGCGGTCGATCCGCGCGAGCCAGTCGCGGACCAGGGCGGCGGTGATCCCCGCTTGCTCGAGGTGCACGTTGTGTCCAGCACCGTCCAGGACGACAAAGCTCCCTCGCGGGTAGTGGACCCGGAGTGCGAGCCCGTCCTCGTATCCAACGACGTCGTCCTGCCGACCGAACAGGTGCAGCGCTGGAGCGGTGAACGGTTCCGGATGGCGCTCCTCCGGCACGGCGTCCAGTGCGTAGTCGGCGGCGATGCGGTCCATCACCGCAGGATCGGCGCCACGGAGACCCGGCAGCACGTACCGCTCGAACGCTGCGAACGCGGCGGCGTCCTGGATGACGCTGACCTCTTCGAAGGCTTCTCGCGCGTCGCCGGCGGTTTCGAGGACGGACGGTTCGGTGTGCAGCACGGTGCGCTCGGGGACGGCACGGTCTGCGTGTGCCGGATGTACAACACCCGCCAGGGTCGCGACGCCGAGGGCGTTGTCTCGGCGTTCGTGCGCGACATGTCGGGCGATCATGCCGCCGAAGGAGTTCCCGATGACGGCAAAGGGCTCGTCGCCGAGGTGGCCATCGATCTCGGCGAGCACCTCGTCGGCCACGTCGACCGCGCTCTTCGCGGTCGCGGTCACCGCGGCGGCTTCGGCCCAGGGCAGGTCGAGGAAGACCGTCCGCCAAGGCAGATCCTGCACCGCGTCCGCCAGTGGCAGCATGATGCGGTGGTCCACCCCGAAGCCGTGGAGAGCGATGAGCGGACGACCAGAACCCAGAACTCGCGCGATCACCCAGCAAGACTACGAGCAACCCGTACCGGTAGCCGATCGATCAACGGGACGGCTTGTGGTCGCGGGGCAAACAGAATCGGGTGACGGTGTGCCGCCCGCTACCAGCGCGTGTTCGCCACCCGCTTGAAGCTCTCGCCGTAGGAATCGAAGCGCGCCCGGGCGCGCTCCTCGTCGCCGCCGAAGAAGCCGGCGACGAGGGGCGGCCATGCCACGCCGGCCAACTCGAACTCCTCGCGCAGCTCGTCAAGGGCGCTTCGTCCCCGGCGACGGTCCTGCCACGTCGCCCGCCCGTACCAGGTCGAGGATCGCCAAGGCCGATCGGGGTCAGATTGCGCCTCATCTTCCGACACGATCCCGAGGAAAATCTCGGCTTTTGAGAAGGCTACGTTGAAGTCGTCGCGCCTCGTGAACTGATCCTCGAACGTCGGCGTGAGACGACTGAGTAGCCAGTCCTCGACTGGGGTGTAGAACTTCGCCAGCTTGGCGGCGCGACTCACAAGGTCATCGATGTCGTCGCCCTCGTCGCCCTTGGCGAGGTGGGCCAGAAGGTTTGCGACCCCCTCCTGATCCACGAACGGCTTGTACGGCGGCACCACGTTCAGGATTGCGGTCGCCTTGCCGACGTTCCACTCCTCGACCCGCACGCCGGTGAGTTCCCGCAGGGCGCCCCAGTTTCCCTGGGCGTGAGCGGCGACCGCGCCCGTGGTCAGCACCAGAAGAGCCGGCAGCGCGCGGAGCGAGATGAGGTTCGTCATGCCGCTTCGCGGAGCGATTCCCTCAAGAACAAGCGTTTCGAGTGCCTCGGTCCAGATGTGGAGGGTCTCGGGTGTTGCCCATCGAGCCGCCACCTGCATCGACCAGCAGAGTGGCTCCGAGAGATTGGCGATGGCCAAGGCGCGCCGGACGGTCGTTCCGGCCGGGTCGTCGTTGAATGACTGGTCCCGGTCGAGCGGCATCTCAGCCTGATCGTTGAGCGTCTCAAGGATTCGGCGCGTCTCTGCTTTGATGAGCCCGTCGAGTTCGATGACGCGGGCTGGATCTCGGACCATCTCCTTCGTCGCTCGACGGAGGAGGACTTTGCGGTCGCCGGCCTCCGCGCTCTCGATCGCGGCCGCCGTGTCCGTCGGGCTCGCAGAGGCCGCGCCCATCACCTTGCTCAGCTTCGAGATCAGACCGATTGCGGCCGCCGTGTACCCCTCTCCGAAGAGATCGGCGTAGTTCAGGTCGCTCAGCGTCTGGTTCCCGTTCAGCTCGTACGTCGGCAGAGCAACCGGGCTGAATCGAACCGGCAAAAGCCAAGTCGCACCTGGCGGCCGCATCCGAAATTCGGAGACTGCGAGGTTGAGCTCCTCGTTCATGTACGACCGGGCCTTCGCCACTGAGTTTTCAGAGAAGCATGCAACAAAAATCAGTGAGTCGTCTCGGATCGCTTCGCTTATCTTCCGTCTCCACGCGTCACCCACCTCGAGGTCCTTCCGATCGCGCCAGTAGGGGATCTCGGCCTGCTGAAGCAGGCGGCAAAGCTTGTCGACCTCAGCGGTGTCCTCCTTGACGTAGGAGATGAAGACATGCTTGCCCGCGGCGTCGCTCATGCATCGATCCTACAAACGGCCGAACATGGGTCAATTGTGAACCGTGTCGCGCTGAAGACGGCCGTCCGATAGCCGATCGGCTATTGAGACGCCATCAGCGGCTCCGCCGGAGGAATAGGATGACCGCTGCGACGATGACGACGACAACGATCGGAATCCAAATCCAGACAGGCGGTGAGCCTCCGCCACCTGGGGGTAGCGCAACGGAGAGGGGGAGCATGGTCCCACGCTAGCCACGACACATGCCCCGCGACCGATCGGCTATCGAGACTGCTGTAGCGCTGACCGCGTCGTCCGAAATCCGCCAGAAACGGAACCACGGCTCGGATGAATTGAGCAGGTGAACAACAGAACCACGCAGGCCGCCGCCTTCCACACGCTCCACCAGGACCCCGCACACCCTCTCCTTCTCGCCAACGCCTGGGACGTAGCAAGCGCCCGACTCGTTGAAAGCGCGGGTGCGCCAGCCATCGCTACCACCAGTGCCGGGGTCGCATGGTCGCTCGGTCATGCGGACGGTAACGCGCTCGGGCGCGAGGCGGCCGTCGCAGCACTCTCTCGGATCGCTGGCGCGGTGACCGTGCCGGTCACCGCTGATATCGAAATCGGCTACGCCGATGACGCAGCCGGCGTGGAGCAAACGGTCGACGCAGTTCTCGAGGCCGGTGCGGTCGGCATCAACATCGAGGACGGCGCACTGCCCCCAGCAGAGCTGGCAGCGCGTATCGGGGCGGCTCGACGTGCAGCGGATCGTGCCGGGGTACCGATGTTCATCAACGCGCGGACAGATGTGTACCTCGCCGGCCTGGTGGCGCCGGAGCAGCGCCTCGCTGAGACCCTCCACCGTGCGCACCGGTACCTGGAAGCAGGAGCAGATGGTGTCTTCGTACCCGGAGTTGGCGACGCCGGCACGATCAGGGCGCTGGTTGAGGCGATCGACGGCCCGCTGAACGTGATGGTCGGTCCCGGCTCCCCGAACACCGCGCAGCTCTCAGAACTCGGAGTGGCCCGTGTGAGCGTCGGCTCGGGCATGGCGCAGGCCGCGTACGAGATTGCTCGATCGGCCGCTACCGAGCTGCTGACTGCTGGCACGTATGGGTCCTTAACGCCGGCCATCGACTATGGCGAGCTGAACTCGCTGTTCTAACGAGGCCCGCGCCTCACGCCTGGCGGGCATCTGAAGGAAGAGGACCAGCGTCGTCCGACGTTGGTCCTCTTCACTCGTCGAAGGTCTGCCTCGGCTGATCCGAAGATTGATGGTGAGAGTCTCGGTGACCGATCGCCTATCGAGACAGGTCGGTGAGGGTGCGCGACCATGCGACTTCGGTGCCAAGCTGGCCGGTTCCGACGAACAGGCGTACCTGTTGCGTCTCGGGTAGCACGGCCGCCAGGTGGTCTCGGTCGGCGTTGGTGAAGCCGAGCTTCTGCCAGAACGGCCCCGATCGTCGAGAGAACAGCCAAGCGCACGATGCCCCGGCCTGTGCCGCTTGTTCGAGTGCGAACATGGCGAGGCGCGAGCCGGCACCGGCCGTACGACGGTCGGGCGCGACGGCGACGCTCCGGATCAGCGCGTGTGTGCCGTCCCGGCTCAGCTCGAAGCCGGTGCTGCCGATCACTGTCCCGGCTTCGTCCTGTTCGATCCAGAGGTAGACGGTCGGCTCGTCGAGACCGGCAAGGGTGAGGTCGGCGTCGCGTAGGAAAGCACGCAGGGGATCGACGTCATGCTCGGTCACGGTGTGGAGCGTCACGGGCTCATCGTTCCAGCATTCGGCGTCCGGTGGCCGATCGGGCTATCGGGACGACGCAATAGGCGCCAACGGCGGATACTCAGACGGTGTCGGAACCCGCTCGCGAACTCCTTCGTCCTCGTCCCCTTCAACCCGGGGATCTCGTCGTCATCGCCTCCTTGTCCGCACCGCTGCTTCCCGAGTACGAAGCGAACGTCGAACACACCGAGCGTCTACTCGAGCGGATGGGGTTCCGGGTGCGTCGCGCACCGCTGCTGCAGGCAGGCCACAGCAGATGGTGGAGTGCCGCTGATCCAGCGCAGATCGCAGCTGAGTTGAACACCCTCCTGCGAGACCCCGAGGTCCGCGCCATCGTCGCGAACGATGGCGGTCAGACGGCTTTCGGGTATCTAGACCTCGTCGATCTCGACGCAATCCGAGCCGACCCAAAGCCGATCCTGGGGTACAGCGACATCTCGTTGCTGCACCTTGCCCTCTACTCGCAGACGGGTCTCGTCGGCTTCCACGCCGACATGGCCACGCCAGGCTTCGGCGGCAACTGGTTGTCGGCGACGCAGCAACGGCGCGACGAGCTCGAGGGCCTCTACTTCCGCATGCTGACCGACCCTGATCCGATCGGGGCGCTGCCGACCAGTCCTACGTGGGAGTGTTGGCGCGCCGGGCGTGCCGAGGGGGCGCTGATCGGCGGCGTCATCAACCGTGTTGCGCTGGTGCAGGCCACCCGGTTCGCCGTGCCACTGGAGTGGTTCGACGGAGCGGTGTTGTTCTGGGAGGAGATGGGCGGGGAAGCCTCGTACGTCTGGTCCTACCTGCAGGTCCTCCGGTACGCGGGCATCCTCGACCGCATCGCCGGCATGGTGGTCGGTGTACCTCGAGACGTCGCCGGGCTGGAACCAGGCGGGTCGTCCCCCACGCTGACCGAGATCGTCCTTGACGTCCTGGGCAGCCGCGACATTCCGGTACTCGGGAACGTGGAGATCGGGCACGCGGGCCCGAACCTCCCGATGCCGGTCGGTACTCGTGTGCGTCTCGATGCGGGGGACCGCTCCTTGTCGCTGCTGGAAGCTGCTGTGGGCACATCGAGCACTGCGTGCTGACGGGCCAGCTGCGTCAGAAACGATCGTCTGCACCCGCCCGATAGCCGATCCGCTACCGGTCGCCGGACCGACGCTCAGCTCGGGCTCGACGTCGCTCATCACGCCTCACTCGCCACTCGGCGTCCTGCCGGTCCTGAAGCGGGCTTCGGCCGAGGCTTCCGCGGGCCGCGAGGAAGATGAGCACGGCGACGGCGACCAGTGCCACCGGCACAAGGAACTGCAGAATCAGCATCGCTACCCTCTCGATCGGCCGCGCCACTCCACATCTGGGTGGAGCCTAGTAAGCCGCGGGTGACAGAGGAGCCGTCCAGTTACCCATCTGTCAGCGAGTTGCCTTCCTTCGGAGCGCCAACACCGCGGCAACGACACCGCACACAGCGATGATCAATCCCACCACACCGAGGAACACTGCGGAGTCGGTAAACCCGATGACAGCCATCGCGATCCCGACCAGCAGCAGGAAGCCTCCGATGAAGCCTAGGACCGTCTTAGAACTTCGAAAAGCATTCGGGTTACTCATCGCCCCAGGCTAGCGACACGTGGGTACCAAGCGGCCGTCCCGTTAGCCGATCCGTCAGCGGGCGCGGCGTCGGTCAAGCAACCTCTGCAACCAGTTGCGCTCGCCCTTCGGTCGCGTGATGCCGACGTAGTCGAGGAAGCCGCGCAGGGTCATGACCGGAGCGTACGGCGGCGTTCCGTTAGCCGTTCGATGTCGGGACGCGCGAGCGCATTGGGACCTGATCATGAATCGCTCTCGCGCTCCGCGCGAAGCGCACGCCGACCGGCGAGTCTCTGGACGAGCTTCCTCAAGAAGACAAGCTCGAGTGCCACCATGATGGCCAGACAGAAGAGTGCGAACGCGACGCGCGCTGCGTCGAAGCCGCCACTGAGCACGATGATGGGGAGACCGATCATCAGGGCGGCACCCGCGATGACGTTCCACCACGACTCGAGGAGTCCTGCAGGCATACGATTCGTCAGTTCCGCGCGATCTAACGGATCGGTGCGATCCCACCACGACGTCATACTTGAACGCTACCCGGCGCCCGTCGACCGTGCCAGGACTCAACCTCTTCCTGCCGGGTGTCGACTGTCTCGATGCCCGATCGGCCATCGGACAGTCGATGAATGAGCGGCGAAGGACGCGAACTGGAGGAGATGGGTCAAGTCTGGATGGGCTGGGTCATCCTGAGCAGGGCGAGGCCGTCCGCCGACGGTGTCCCGGGTTCGGCGGAGAACACGTGCAGCACCTGCCCGTCGGTCCCGTTCACCCCGAAGGTCTGGTACTCCAGGTCGAGGTTGCCGACGGCCGGGTGTCGGTAGCGCTTCATACCGCTCGTCTTCGCGTGCACGTCGTGCCGGGCCCACATCGTGCGGAAGTCCTCGCTCCGCACGCTGAGCTCGCCGACCAGTTCCCGCAGCGCCGGGTCGTCCGGCCGCTCGCCCGCCGATGCCCGGAGGCCGGCGACGGACCCGAGCGCGACGTCGCGCCAGTCGACGTAGAGCCTCCGCGCCGCCGGGTCGAGGAACGAGTCCCGCACCAGGTTCCGACCGGCGGCGAATCCGGGGTTGAGGGCCGCCGCGAGGGCGTTCGCCGCGAGGACGTCCCGGTACCGGCCGACGATGAGCGCGGCATGCCCCGCCCAGTCGTCGACGATCCGACGCACCATCGGGGAGACGACCTCCGCTGGACCGGACAACGGAACACCTCGCCCAGGGCTCCCCGCGCCCGGCGCCGATCGCTTCGCAGGCCGCCCCGGCCCCCGTCGCCCCGCAGCCGGCGCCGCGGCGAGCCGGTACAAGTGCTCGACGGCTTCAGTGTCCAGCCGGAGCACGCGCGCGATCGCGTCGAGGACCTCCGGGGACGGTGACCGGTCCCGGCCCTGTTCGAGTCGCGCGTAGTACGCGCGCTCACCCCCGCGAGGAACGCGAGCTCCTCGCGCCGAAGTCCCGGGACCCGGCGGCGGCCGACGTCGCGGATGCCGTGGTCACCGGGGTCAACGCGCTCGCGCCGTGCCCGCAGGAAGGCGCCGAGGGGGTTGTCCGTCTCGTCCACGTCGGCATCGTACGTCGCCGACCAGGCCGCGCAGGGAGCGAGACCTGACCCTGTCAGGGTGCGTCTCGACCCGGCGACGACACGGCACCCGGAGGCACGTACCGTCGACATCGCACGGACGCAGCACGACGGAAGGAGACGTTCATGCAGTACCGCAAGATCGGCGACTCGGACCTCGAGGTCTCGGAGATCGCCCTGGGGTCGTGGGTCACGTTCGCCGGCGGTGTCGGGTTCGACACGACCCGTGCCTGCACGGAGGCAGCCTTCGACGCCGGCATTACCTTCTTCGACACCGCGAACATGTACGGCCGCGGCGAAGCCGAACGTGCCTGGGGCGAGATCCTCTCTGCGCACCCGCGGGACGACTACGTGCTCGCGACGAAGGTCTGGGGACCGATGAGCGACACCGACTCCGGCCTGTCCGGAGCGCAGATGGCGAAGCAGATCGACGCATCGCTCGAGCGCCTCCGCACCGACCACGTGGACCTGTACTACGCGCACCGCTTCGACACGACGGTACCGGTCGAGGAGACCGTCGAGGCGTTCCAGCGGGTCGTCGACCAGGGAAAGGCGCGGTACATCGGCTTCAGTGAGTGGCTGCCGGAGCAGATCGAGGCCGCGGTCGAGATTGCCGGACCAGAGCTATTCGTCGCATCGCAGCCGCAGTACTCGATGCTGTGGCGTGCGCCTGAGGCGGAGGTGTTCGGCCTCTCCGAGCGCATCGGCGTCTCGCAGGTGGTGTGGTCCCCGCTCGCGCAGGGCATCCTGACCGGCAAGTACCTGCCCGGCGAGCCGTTCCCGGCAGGTTCCCGCGCGGCGGACCCGGAGCAGGCACGGTTCTTCGACCTGGTCCTACGCCCCGGCGTCCTCGAGGCAGTGCAGCGCCTCGTGCCGATCGCCGAGGACCTCGGCGTCACGCCGGCACAGCTGGCGCTCGCGTGGGCGCTCCGCCGCTCCGAGGTCGCCGCCGTGATCACGGGGGCGTCCCGACCGGAGCAGGTGCGCGCGAACGCGGCGGCGTCCGGCGTCGAACTCGACGCGGCGACGCTCGCCGCGATCGACACCGCACTCGGCGATGTGGCCGTCACCGAGCCGGTGCCCGCGATGTACGTCAAGCCGGGCGTCATGCACCGCTGAATTACACCAATGCACCAGGGGCTACTCGCCTGCCGGAAGCACACGCCTCGGCAGGCGGGTACCAGCACCGTCTCACGCCCGATGCTCAATCGCGAGTGGGCCGCCGCTCAGACCATTCGATAGCCGGTCCCTCGCCGTCAGGCTCTGGCGCGATACCGCACCCCTGCTTGCTGTCGTATTGCCACCACCGAACGACACGTACGCTCACGGTATGACGGACCGCGACAACGCAACACGGCCTACTCGGAAGACTTGGACGACGACGTACCGCATCCCAATTGCAGTCGTCTGCGGCCTTCTTGGCGTGCTCTGCGCCTGGGGCCTGGTCGCGGGAGGCACGACTGAGAAGTGGGTTGGGGGAATTGGGCTCGTCGTTCTGATCGCGTGGATGCTCGTCTTCCAAACGCTGCACCGACGCGGCTACTGATCGCGTTCGGCTCCGAGCACCAGCCGTCTCAATAGCCGATCGGCTAATGAGATGCCTTCCACAGCTTCAATCGATGATGTAGTATCTGCGTGTGCACGTAGACAAGCAGCCTTGCGGACTCAGCCCGGAGTCCGAATACGTCGAGCTCGCGGTCGAGGTGTTCGCGATGCTCGCGGACGCCACTCGGGTGAAGATCATTCTCGCGCTGCGGAACGCCAAGGAGATGAGCGTCAACCACCTCGCCGACGTCGTCGACAAGAGCCCCGCCGGAGTGTCGCAGCACCTTGCGAAGCTCCGTCTGGCGCGGATGGTGTCGACCCGTCGCGAGGGCACGACGGTGTTCTACCGGCTGACGGACGAGCATGCGTCGGAACTGGTGATCGACGCCGTGAAGCAAGCCGAGCACGTCGTCGGTACGGCACCGCATCACCGCGGCGAGCGGGAGAGCGCATGACCGGCCACGACCACGCGTCGGTACGCGCTGACCACGACCATCCCCACGGTCACGGTCACGGTCACGGTCACGGTCACGAGCACGGTGAGCACGGCCACTCGCATCCGCACGGCGGGGTGAAGGGGTTCCTCTACGACTTGTTCGTGCCGCACACGCACGATTCCGCGGACTCGATCGACGATGCGATGGAGGCGAGCACCGCCGGTGTCCGCGCCTTGAAGATCAGCCTGTTCGTCCTGCTCGCGACCACGGTGCTGCAGGCGGTGGTCGTCGCGTTCACCGGGTCGATCGCGTTGCTCGCGGACACGATCCACAACTTCGCCGACGCCCTGACCGCGGTGCCACTCTGGATCGCGTTCGTCCTCGGCCGCCGGGCCGCGAACCGCCGCTACACCTACGGCTACGGCCGCGCGGAAGACCTCGCGGGCATGTTCATCGTGTTCGTCGTCGCCCTCTCCGCCGTCGTCGCCGGCTGGCAGGCCATCGACCGGTTCATCACCCCGCGACCGATCGAGAACCCGTGGCTGCTCGTCGCCGCCGGTCTCATCGGCTTCGCCGGCAACGAAGCAGTCGCGATCTACCGCATCCGCGTCGGCCGGAAGATCGGCTCCGCCGCGCTGGTCGCCGACGGGGTGCACGCGCGTCTCGACGGGTTCACGTCGCTGTCGGTCGTCCTCGGCGCGATCGGTGTGCTCCTCGGGTTCCCGATCGCTGACCCGATCATCGGCCTGCTCATCGCCGTCTCGATCATGGTGCTGCTCTGGGGGACCGTGAAGTCGATCGGAGCCCGGCTCATGGATGCCATCGACCCGGCCCTCCTCGGGGAGGCCGAGCACGCTCTCGCACATACGACGGGCGTCGAGGCTGTCCGGGACCTCCGCCTCCGGTGGGTCGGCCACCGCCTCACCGGCTCCGCCACCGTCGAAGTCACCACAGCGTCCCTGCACGACGCTGAGCACATCGCCGAGCAGGCCGCCGAGCACGTGCACGAGGCGATGGGCAACGTCGACGAATTCACCGTCTCGCCCGCCGCCCACACCCACCAGCACTGACCACCATCGAGAGGAACACGCCATGTCCGTCGTGAAAATCAACGCCATCACCGTCCCCGAGGGCAAGGGCGCCGACCTCGAAGCACGCTTCGTCGGCCGGAACCACGACGTCGAGCAGCAGCCCGGCTTCGAGAGCTTCCAGCTCCTCCGCCCCACCGCCGGCGGCACCCGCTACTTCGTCGTCTCCACCTGGGCCGACGAGGAGTCCTACCAGGCGTGGCGCACCGGCCAGGCAGGCGCACACCACGGCGGCAACAACCCGGTCGCGACCGGCGCGGAACTCCTCGAGTTCGAGACCGTCACCCTCTGACCAAGTCGACGGAGCGCCGCTGAGCCGAAGATGCTGGGCGGCGCTTCGTGCCGTCCTCAGTGATGGCCGTGGACGACCGCGTGGCCGAGGCCGCGACTGATCATCCACCGGTTCACCGGGGTGGTGACCACGAACGCAAGCGCGAGGGATAGCGCGAGCGAGCCCCAGAACAACCACTGGTCGAGCTGCGCATCCATCGCTCCCGGGATCGCGATCATGACCGTGTTGCCGATGATTTCCATGACCGCGATCGAGACGGTGTCCGCCGCCAGCGCGACTTCGACCGCCGCCGCGAGCGTCAGGCCGGACTTGATGACGCCGCGCATGGTCAGGGCGTAGCCGAAGATGAACGCCAACACGATCGACAGGACGACGGTGCCGGCGTTGTGGAACCCGGCTGCAGTGCCGATCACCATCCCGAGGACTTCACCGATCGCGCAGCCGGTCAGGCAGTGCAGCGTCGCCCGCGCCGCCATCGCCCACGACGTCGTCCCGTGGCCGGTGTGCTCGTGTCCGCTCATCTGGTGATGCTCGTGCGTGCCCATGATGCTCCGATCTGACGCGGCCGACGCCGACAGTCCACGTGTACCCCCTGGGGGTATCATGCGCTGCAACGCGGAACCACGCGATGTGTTCCCGATCCGGACGTCTCCGCCGGGTTCGGTGTGGATCCGCCCTCCCGGTCGCCGCCGCCCGCGGGAGTACCGCACCATGGAAGCCCTCACCCGACCCTCCTGCTCGAAAGACCGATGCTCACCACCACCGCCTCCCCGCGTCGCCGGCTGCTGTTGCAAGCCACGGCGACGCTGGCGTTGCTGCTCCTGGTCGGGTTCACGGTCCTGATGCACACGATGGCCGGGCACACCGCCAGCCACGAGCACCCAATGAGTGCTCCCGCGGTTACCGCCAAGCACAGTCACGTCGCGGCCGTCGGCCATGACGAGCACACAGCTCCGACGACTGCGGTGATGACAGTCCTCACCAACTCAGGCTGCGACGGTGGCCTGTGTGCGCTGATGTGCTCGCTGATGGGGATGGCGTGCGCGCTGACGATTGCCCTGTTCGCTTGGGTGCTGCTGCGCGCACGGACCGGCGGCGTCCACGCGCTGCTGTCTCGGCTGCTCGCGCTGGCGGGCCAGCTGCCGCGCCGCATCGCGGCTCCGAGACCAACGTCACTGACGGCGTTGCAGATCATCCGCATCTGATCCGCCCCCTGCGGGACCACGCCTTCGCAGGGTGGCTCCCGCACGCCCAGATCCGGGAGGCACCCGCCTGCCCGGAACACCTGACGCATCACGGGAACGGAAGACCATGCACACCACAACGACCACGCGCACCCTCGCGATCACTGCCGTGCTGACGCTCGGCCTCACCCTCGCCGGCTGCTCCACGAGCAACAACAGCTCCGACGTCAGTTCGTCCTCGTCGACGACGTCGGCTGCGTCGGCGCACAACGGCCAGGACGTGATGTTCGCGCAGATGATGCTGCCGCACCACGAGCAGGCCGTCGAGATGAGCGACATGCTCCTCGCGAAGGGCGACGGCGTCGACCCGGACGTCGCCGCCCTCGCGAAGCAGATCAAGGCCGAGCAGTCCCCGGAAATCAAGCAGCTCACCAGCTGGCTCAAGGCCTGGGGTGCACCCACCGAGACGGAGCACTCCGGGACGGGGCACGCCATGTCCGGAATGATGTCGGACTCCGACATGAGTGACCTCAACCAGGCGTCCGCGAAGGACGCAGTAAAGCTCTACCTCGAGCAGATGATCAAGCACCACGAGGGCGCCGTCGACATGGCGAAGACCGAAGTCGACAAGGGAGGGAACACCGACGCCGTGCAGATGGCGAAGTCGATCGTGTCGAGTCAGACCGAGCAGATCACCCGGATGAAGGACCTGCTCGCGGCCGTGTGAGCCAGGCGTAGGTCGACAGCTGCCCCGACCCGTGTCTTGGTCGTTCCTTGGAGCCGCCAGGGCAATCTGCACTACGACCTACCAGCGCTACGGCTGGGGGTCCGCGGCGGCGCCGGAACACATTCCCCCCCTCGTGTTCCGGCGCCGCTGCGCCAAACCGGTGATCTTCCCGATCAGTACCGTCGGGACTCCCAACCGAAGGAGCAGCATCGTGCGTATCGGATCGAGCATTGCCCTGATCGTCATCGGCGCGATCATCGCGTTCGCCGTCGACTACCAGGTGGCCGGCATCAACTTGAACCTCATCGGCTTCATTTTGATGATCGCCGGCGTGGTGCTGCTGATCATCAGCCTCGCCGTCGCGTTCGGCGGCCGCCGAACCACCACGACGACCCGATCGGGTATCGACCCCGCCTCGGGCGAGCAGATCACGCAGCAGGACCGCCGCGACGGCACCTACTGAAGCGGCTCGTCCGCGGCCGGTCTGCGGCGGCGCAGTGTCGTCCAGCTGACAACACTCGCCGCCGCGGTTCCTGCGGCCAGGAGCCCGAGCGCCGCCGGCAAGGTCCAGGCGGCCGCAACTGCTCCCACCAGGAGTGGTCCGCCGGCGTCGCCGGCTTCCCGACCGAGCTCCGCATTGCCCATGGTGCGGCCCATGCGTTCTTCCGGGGTCGCCGCCGCGAGGTGGGCGAACGCGAGCGGAGTGACCAGCCCGATCATCACCCCGAACGCGAGCGCCGCAACGAACAGCGTCACCACGTTCGGAGCCGCCGCGAGGAGGACCAGCGCGGCCGCGGCGATCGCGAGCCCGCTGCTGCTGCCGGCCCGCGTGCTGATCCGACCGGTGTCCCGCAGGCGGCCGGTCACTGGCTGAACGAGCGTCGACACCAGTGCAAGCACCGCGATGGCAACAGCGCCGACGATCGCCGGCAGGTCGAGGCGGTTCGCGAGAAGCGGCAGGAACCCGATCGCGACACCGAGCACCGCGGTCGTGGTCGCGAGCAGCATCGTCGGGATCAGGAACGACCGGTCGGCGGTCTGCCGGACAAGGTCGACGACCGTGTACCGCGGGCGTGGTTGAACGGGAAGCGCCGGCATCGCGACCGCAACCCAGACAGCAGCCGCGGCGGCGAGGAGTCCGAGGGCAATGTAGAGCGCGCGGATGTCGAGCGCCTGGACGAGGACGATCCCGATGAGCGGTCCGGCGACGTAGCCGAGACTCTTCCACGCCCCGTACCGGCCGAAGTACCGGCCGAGGCGCTGCTTCCCGGCGATGCGCGCGACGGCTGCCGACGACGCCGGGCTGAACGCCGACGCCGCGGCACCCTGCCCGAGCCGGGCGATGGCGAGCACCACCACCGTCGGGTAGATGATCGCCAACAGCGACGCGACGACGAAGCCGACAAGGCCACCCACGATCACGGGCTTCGCGCCGATCCGGTCACTGAGCGCACCGAACAGCGGCTTCAGGATCACCTCGGCGACGTCGTAGAGCGCCAGGACGATGCCGAGGCCGAGCAGGCTCAGGCCGATGTCGTCGGTCTCGGCACCGAGGACGCTGCCGACGCCATGGGCGCCGAAAGCGGTAGTGAAGCCGGCGAGGTAGAGCGGCGCAAGGCCGCGAACGGGCGGCGGCTGCTGAGTCGTCGTCACCGGCCCATTCTGCCGGAACTGTGATCCCGCTCAGGTCCCGCGTGGTCGTGCGGCGCGTCGGGGAGTCGGGCGGTGAGGCGGGTGTCAATCGCGATCGTCAGGGCGGTGATCATCATCGACAGGCCGAAGGAGGAGAGCGTGTCCGTCAGCCAGTGGTAGCCGAGGTAGAGCCGGCTGATGATCTGCATGGCGATCGCGAACGCAGCCAGCGCGAACAGGCCGACGGTGACCCATCGGCGGTGCGTGCGGGAGGCAATCAGGAACGCGCCGATGAGGAAGAAGTCGCTGGCACCGAGGACGTGTCCGGACGGGAACGAGAAGGTGTGGTCGGGGCCGAGGAGCATCTCGCCAATCGGAGGCCGGGGATGCTGCACGATCGGCGCGAGGACCTGCGCTGTCGCGACACCGACGAGCATCCCGCACGCCAGGACGAGCGGCCGCCATGCATGCCGGGCGAGGATCGCCCACGTGACGGTGACGACCAGGACGACGATCGGCATGCCGACGGGGCCGAAGACCGTCGCGAGGACGGTCATCACGGTGGTCCGGCCAGGGTCGCGTTGCGCGTCGAACCAGTCGTCGACGGGCTGATCAAGGCCCTGAACGCCGGTGTGCGTGAGCACGCCCACCAGCATGATCGCGAACACGATCGCGCCGAGGACGGCGAGGACGAGTGCGCCGCGCAGCAGGACGGCACGCTCGCTCCTGCTGACGGTGCGCAGCTGCGGCGCGAACTTCCGACGCCACCAGCCCGGCTGGTCGGCGCTCACCGGGGAATCCGGGGAGTGCGCCGGCGACGTAGGAGCGCGCCGATGAGGAGGGGAAGCACCGACACGATCACGACGATGATCATGACGGCGTCGATGTGGTCCGCGATGAGCGGCACACCGCCGAGGAGGACTCCCGCGGCGACGAGGACGCCGACCCATGCGACGGCACCGATGACGTTCCACAGCATGAACCGCGCAACCGGCATCCGAGCGGTTCCGGCCGCGAGGGGCACGTAGGTGCGAACGACGGGCACGAAGCGGCCGAGGACGAGGGAGAGTCCACCCCATCGGGCGAAGAACCGCTCGGATTCGTGGAGACGTGCCGGGGTGAGCAGACGCGCGGTCGGCCGGAACAGGCGCCGACCGAATCGTGCGCCGAGGCTGTACCCGATGACGTCGCCGACGATGGCAGCGATGGTCGCCACGACGGCAACCTGCCACGGGGTGATGCCGAGCGTTGCGCTGAGGATCGCAGCGGTGACGAGGAGCGAGTCACCGGGCAGGAACGGGAACAGCACGCCGGACTCGACGATGACGAGGAGCGCGATCCCGGCGAGGACCCACGGCCCGAAGGCGTGCAGGACCGACGCGGCGCTGAACATGCCAGCGGCGAGGACGACGCTCATGCGGCGTGCCTCGAGAGGTGCGTGTTGCGCGGCCGGGAGGAAGCGTCCTTGGTGCGGCCGAGCATGCTGCGGACCGCGTCGCCGAGGCTGCGGTGGTGCCGCCACTCGCGGACGGTCAGCGCGACGATGACGAGGTCGAACAGGGTCAGCAGCGCCAGCCCGACGCTGGGGTGCAGGGCGAACTCGTATCCCTGCCAGATGACGAACGCGCCGAGCGCGGCGATGGCCCAGGGGTAGAGCCGGCGGGAGCCGCGGAAGATCGCCGCGACGATGCCGAGCTTCACCACGCCGTGGATGATCAGGTACACGGCGGCGAACAGGGTTGCGTCGGCGCTGAGGGTTGCGACGCCGTGGCGGATCAGGTGCGCGAGGAGATCGTCCGGGTCCTCGCGGAGCTCACCGGCGGTGATGAGCCGGGCGACGCTGTCGACCTGGCCGGGGCGCAGGAACAGCAGCGGGATGCCGACGACGAGCTCGATGAACCCATCGATCGCCTTGAAAGCGAATCCGACGAGGAACACCAGGTCGAACCATCGTTCGTGCGTCCACCGAGTGCGAGTCATACCCACGACTTTCGCGCTGCCGCTCCCAGAAACGGCCAAGGTGGCCGCCGGGGGAGAGTCTTGTCGGTTTCTGGGGACGGCCCTCGCACGGTAGATGGCGAGGTGATGAAGATGGGTCTCTGGATTGGGTTGGCTGTAGCCGGCGTCGTTGTGCTGGGGCTGGTGAGCACGGGCGCGGCGGTCGTTGCGGTCGCGGTTGAGGCGGACCGGGAGGGACTCCTCGATGCTGAATGACACCCTGCCCCGCACAGTGCCCGCTCACCCGGCCCCGTCGGGTCGTCGAAGCGTCCGGAGAATGCGCCTGCTCGGGCCGGTCCTGGTCGGGCTGGCGGCGTTCCTGGTCGCGGTGATCGGCAGCTGGGTGCCGAGCGTCTGGTACGACGAAGCCGCCACCGTGACCTCCGCGACCCGGTCCTGGGCCGCTCTCGGCCGGGAAGTGCAGCAGGTCGACCTGGTGCACGCCACCTACTACTCCCTGATGCACGTCTGGTTCGGCCTGGTCGGGTACACGCCGTTCACGCTCCGGCTGCCATCCGCCATCGCCGTCGGAGTCACCGCGGCCCTCGTCGTGATCCTCGGCAGACGACTCGAGGACGCCCGGCTCGGGATCACCGCCGGTCTGCTCTTCGCTGTCCTGCCGCGGGTGACGTGGATGGGGGCAGAGGGCCGCTCCTTCGCCACCGGCGCGCTCCTCGCAACCCTGTCGACGCTGCTGCTGCTCGCCGCGGTCGACCGCACCGCCGCGAAAAGGGCCGGCTGGATCTGGTGGGTGGTCTACGGAGCGGTATCGCTGCTCGGCTGCGCCGTGTTCCTGTACCTGATCCTCGTCCCGATCGGTCACTTCCTGACCTTGCTGGCGCTGCGCCGCATCCGGCACGAAACCTCCCCGATCCCACTCGCAGCATGGGTCGTCACCACTGCCGTTGTCCTGATCGGTGCGGTGCCGCTGGCGGTGCTGTCCTCTGCACAATCAGCGCAGATCAGCTGGATCCAGCACATCAGCATCCACACCGTGGAGGAGTTCCTCGTCACGCAGTTCTCGTACGAGAACACCGGGTTCGCGGTGCTCCTCTGGGTCCTGGCCGGCTGCGGACTCGTCGCCGCGCTCCGGGTCGAGCGGCTGCGGCCGGTGCTCGCGGTGGCGGTGCCGTGGGTGTACGTGCCGACGATCGCGCTCATCGCCGCGTCCGTGGTGACCCACCCGCTGTACTCACCCCGGTACGTCGCGTTCGCGGCACCCGCTGCGGCGCTCCTCATGGCAGCCCCCCTCGCCGCGGTTCCGACGCGGTGGTTCCGACCGGCCGCCATCGTGGTGGTGCTCCTCGCTGTGGGACTGTCGGCGCCGAGCTGGGCGGCGCAGCGGACCGTGACCGCGAAGGACGACTCCGCCTGGAACCAGGTCGCCGCACTGATCCAGCGGCAACGGCTCGGCGAATCGGACATCGCACGCGACGCAGTGCTCTTCGGCCCCGTGCAGCGGCACCCGAAAGCGACGTCACGGATCATCGCGGAAACCTACCCAGCAGCGTTCGCCGGCCTCGACGATCCGCTCCTGATCACGCCCGCCGGTGCCGGTGACGGGCTCTGGGAGACGCAGCAGCCCCTCCGAGATGCCGGTCGGGCCGTGGGCGGCGCGACGACGGTGTGGCTCGTTACGGCCACGAAACCGGACGACCGTGCGACGGCGACCGCCGCGCTCCGACCAGCGGGCTTCCACCAGACACAGCAGTGGAAGATCGCCCGCACCTGGGTCGTCCGGTACGACCGCGGCTGAGGCGCCGAGCGACCCTCGGAGCCCTTCCCGCTGCCGGCGTCAGGCCGGGGTGCCGAGCCGGTAGCCCTTGCCCCGCACGGTCGCGATGAGGTCCCGCTCGGTCTTTTTCCGGAGGTAGTGCACGTACGTGTCGACCGTGCCGAGCTGCTCGCCGTGCTCGAACACCGCGGACAGCAGCTGCTCGCGCGAGAACACCCGGTCTGGTTCCGCGGCGAGCACCGCGAGCAGGTCGGACTCCCGGTCGGTCAGGGCCACGCGACCGCTGTAGGGCGAGTGCACGGTGTGGTCGTCCGGCCGGAACGACCAGCCGCCGATCTCGTACGCGGGCCCGAGATCGACCGGCTCGCGGGTGAGCGCCCGGAGCCGGGCGTTCAGCTCGTCGAAGTCGAACGGCTTCACCAGGTAGTCGTTCGCGCCGGTGTCGAGCCCGGACACCCGGTCGCGCACCTCGCCGAGCGCGGTGAGCACGAGCGCCGGGGTGGCGACCCGGAAGCGTCGGAGCTCTCGCACGACGTCCAGGCCGTCGCCGTCCGGCAGGCGTCGGTCGACCACGAGCACGTCGAACAGCCGGTGCAGCGCGGCCTCGAGCGCGTCCACCCGGGTGGTGACGAGCTCGACCTCCCACGACGCCGACAGCACGTCCCGCACGATCGGCCCGAGGCGCGGGTCGTCCTCGACGAGCAGGACCCGTCCGCCGCCGCTCATCCTCGCCGCCCCCGCCCGGTCCCGCCGGCGAGCGGCAGGGTCAGCGCGAACACGGTGCCGGACGGACCGGTGCGCTCCACCCGGACGTCACCGCCCGCGCGGACGGCGACGTCCTTCACGAGCGCGAGTCCGATGCCGTTGCTCGTCCGGGTCGGTCCGCCGGCGGCCGGGGCGTCGCCGTGGGCGAACCGGTCGAACACCCGCCGCGGGGCGATCCCGGTGATGCCCTGCCCCTCGTCGCGGACTCGAATCACCACGCGGTCGCCGACGACCTCGTTCTCGACCCACACCGCGCCACCGGTCGGACTGTGCCCGACGGCGTTGTCGACGAGCGCGACGAGGCACCGCCGGAGCTGCGTGGGCGTGACGGCCAGGACGCCCTCGCCCGGGGTGACGACGAGGTGCACCTGCCGGTGGTGGGCGAGGACCGCCATGTCGTTCGCGGCCGCCGCGAGACCGGCGTCGAGCTCCGCCACCGCGGCTTCGTCGGTCCGGCCGGCCGCGGTGGCGAGCAGGTCCTCGACGACCTCGGCCAGGGCTCGGGTGTCCGTGCGGAGCTCGTCCGCGACCGCGCGCTCGGTACTCGCCGCGGGGAGCATCGCCTGGAGCTGCTGCACCCGGGCGCTCAGCACCGTCAGCGGCGTCCGCAGCTCGTGGCTCGCGTCCGCGACGAACGTCCGCTGCAGCCGGTAGGCCTCGGCGAGCGGCCGGACCGCGCGACCGGCGATCAGCCACGTCGCAATCCCCGCGAGCACCACTGCTGCCGCACCGACCACCAGCACCGCGATGAGCAGATCGAACGTGTCGAGGTACACGTGGACGTCCTCGGGGCCGTGCCGCTCGAGCTGCTGCGCCGGCGTCAGCTGCCAGAGGATGTATACGGCGACCAAGATGATGACCGAGAACACCAGCGCTGCCGACACGACAGCAACCCGGAGACCGATTCGGAGCGCGGAGCGTCGATAGGCCCGACGATCCGGGTCACGATCCGTGACACCGCGCAACACCATCAACAGCTGCCGCGCCGGCTTCCTCACGAACGATCCTTCCCTCGCCCTGAACGATGCCGACCAGTCTGCTCCAGCCGTTGCGTGACCCGCCGCAGCACCACATCGACCCAGACGATCCGAGCGACCGGCGCCACCGCCAACGCCCACACGACCGACGCGACCACGTCTGTCGGCCAGTGCACCCCGTCAACGGTCAATGCGGTCGCGACCGCCACGATCACCAAGCCGCCGCACACCGCCCACACTCGTCGACGTCGGACATCGCGCACCAACATCAACGCCGCCAGAACCAGCGCGACCACGAAGACCATGTGCCCGCTCGGGAACGACGCGTCCGGCTGCGCGGGTACGAACGGGTGCGACAGCACAGATCCGTCCGGCCGCGGCCGCCCGACCACCACCTTGAGCACATCGGACGGGATCCACGTCAACGCAACAACGCCGGCGAAGCCAGCGGCGACCACAAGACATCGCGTGCGGGCCCAAACCACCGCGGTGAGCACCATCGTCAGCAGGATCGCGGGCACCGGCTCGAAGACGGTGTAGACAGCCGAGCTCAGCGCCCCAACCACCCCCGTGTGCGCACCGTTCAGCGCAGCCGCCGATGGCGCGTCGACCGGATGGCCACGCAGGAGCAAGCCCGCCACAACGAGCAGGACAACAACGACCACCGCCCGCTCCACAGGGCGCCGCCACGCAGAAGCGGTCATCAGAGGGAGCGCGGTCGACTCATTCAGCACCCACGCAGTGCATCGAGGCGTCTCCAAGAAACGACGAAGAACCACCCGGCAGTGTGCTCACTCTGAGCGAGGCTGACTTCGGCAGCTACCTGACGGGTCGGTCGTCCGGCCCGCACAGGACGGTTGGGCGTTTCATCTCACGAACCTGCTGGCGGCCGCGTATCGATCCGATCGGCCATCGAGATGGTCCTGTCACTCCTGGAACGCGGTTCGGTAGGCGGTGGGGGAGGTGCCGATGATGCTGCCGAAGTGGCGTCGAAGGTTGGCATCGGATCGCAGGCCGGTGGCTTCTGCGATCTGGGTCATGGTGAGGTCGGTGCGTTCGAGGAGTTCGCGGGCGTGGTCGATCCTGGCGCGGAGGACCCACTGCATCGGGGTGATGCCCGTGTCTGCCGTGAAGCGGCGAGAGAACGTCCGCGCAGACACGTTCGCCTGGCGAGCAAGCACCGCGAGAGACAAGTCTTCGTCGAGGTGGTCGAGCGTCCAGGCTCGGGTGGCGGCGAAGATGTCGCCGAGGGGTTCGGGGATGGTCCGGGGCACGTACTGAGCCTGGCCGCCGCTTCGGTAGGGGGCGCTGACGAGGCGGCGGGCGACGTGGTTCGCGAGCGCGACGCCGTGGTCACGTCGGATGAGGTGAAGGCAGAGGTCGATGCCGCTCGCGGCGCCAGCACTGGTGAGGACGTTGCCGGCATCGACGAACAGGACGTGCTCGTCGACGTCGACCTTCGGGTGCTGGTCGCGGAGGACGTTCGTGTAGTGCCAGTGCGTCGTCGCGCGGCGCCCATCGAGGAGGCCGGCGGCGGCGAGGGTGAACGCTCCCGTCGAGATCGCGGCGATCCGGGCACCGCGCTCGTGCGCTGCGCGAAGTGCCGCGATGACCGCTGGCGGCGTGGTGACGTCGGCGGGGTTCCGGTAGCCGGGGACGAGGATGGTGTCAGCCCAGGTGAGGGTGTCGAGGTCGTGGCTGACGGCGTACGCGAGACCGTTCCACCCGTTCACGGTGCCGACGTGCTCGGCACAGACGCGGACCTCGTAGGGCATGCTCGGGCGCTTCGCGAACACGTGCGCGGCGATCCCGACGTCGAGTGCCTTCGCCCCGTCGAGGACGAGGACCGCCACTCGGTGGTCGCGGTCAGTGCTCACGACCCTGAACCTAGCGTGCAGAGGGGTGCGCACGGGTGGTGACCGCAGCGGCGATGCCAAGGACGGTGAGCACGATGATCGCGGCAGCGACGTATACGGCCCGGTACGGAGCGGTAAACGCGCCGAGGGCGGCGATGAGGAGGCCGGCGAGGACGGCTCCGGCGCGGCGGGTGTTGGTGAACAGGCCCGATGCGAGCCCGGGGCTCGGGAAGACGTCTTGGAACACGGTCAGGCCGAGGCCGGCGACGGTCGCGAAGAACCAGGCGTTCAGTGGCTGCAGGACGAGGAGGTGCCACGGCTCGTGGACCAGAGCGATGAGGCCGTAGTACGCGACTCCGCACGCCCACCCGCCGGCGAGGAGGAGCCAGACGGAGCGGTGCTCCTGGAGTCGGCCGATGAGCAGCAGTGCGGGGATCTCGAGGAGGGCGGCAGCACCGAGGGTGATGCCGGCCCAGATGATCGGCGCGTGGAGGTCGTGAGTGACGAACAGGGTCGCGATGGTGACGGTGGCGATGTTCGTGGCTTGCAGGAGCGTGAACGCTCCGACGACACCCCACCGGTTCCAGCCGCGGAGCTGCGCCATCAGCCGAGGTCGAGGCACAGCGTCATCGGTGCCAGTGGTCCCGAGCCGGCGGAGGAGCAGGAGTGCGGTGACGACGTTGACCAGGCCGATGCCGGCGAGCAGCGCCAGCGCTGCCGGGGAGCCTGCCGCCCCGGTGACAAGGGTTGCCAGGGGTGGGCCGATGACCCAGGCGAAGGAGACGATCGCACGCGTCCGGATGACCTGCGCGGGTGGTGCGCCTTCGTGGCGGAGCTGCGCGAACAGGAGCGTCGACCCGACGCCGGGCGGGCCGCCGAGGATGACCAGGGCGAGCACGACCACCGGCAGTGACGTCGTGGCCGCGAGGACCGCGACTAGGGCGACCCCGCCGAGCGCACAGTAGACCAGCGGCCGCAGGTAGTTCCAGGTCCGGTCCGCGAGGGACGGGATGAGCAGGGACGCGACGAACCCGCCGACGTTGTAGAGGCCGAGGACCCAGCCGACCTCGGCGGGCGTCGCGTCGTAGAGGCTCACGAGGAGCACGGCGAGGAGCGGGTTCAGCACCGCGAACTGCAGCGCCCAAAACCAGGCGGCGACCGGCCACAGCACCTTCCCCTGCCGCTGTACCGTCTCCGTCGTCACGGGCGGCCCACCACCAGGCGCAGTGACCCGTCGAACGCGGGCTGCGAGCGGAGCTGTCCTTGCCGGGCGTCCCATGCGCCCGAGTCAAGGTCCGCCTGCAGCGTGCGCTCGAAGCGTGCCTCGACGTCCGGACCGACGAAGCTCCACGCAGAGTTCGCACGCCGGGCGCCGGGGTCGAGGAGCGCTTCGGGACGGCCGTAGTACGCCTCGCTGAACCCGTCGACGCATCCGAGTGGGATTGGCACCGACTCAACGCTGACGGTTCCGCCGAGGCCAACTCGCAGAGCGTCGATCGCCGGGTACCTGCTGGCTTCTGTGGCGATCACCTCGGGTGCGTAGTCGTTGATCCAGGACCGGGTGAGCGCCGCCGGGTCGCAGGTGAGGATCACGACCGGGCCGCGGGTCACCCGGCGGATCTCGTGGACTCCGGCCGTCAGGTCCCGCCATTGATGGACGGTGAACGACGCCAGGGCCGCGTCGAAGGTGTCATCACCGAACGGGAGATCCTCCGCGGTCGCGTCGACCGCCGGCGAGAATCCGGCGGGACGCTGCGCGCGCATGGTCGCGCTGGGTTCGACGGCGGTGACGTCCAGGTCGGCCGGTTCGTAGGAGCCCGCACCAGCGCCCACGTTCACCAGCGTTCGCGCGTCGCCGAGTGCGGCCCGGATCGCGGCGATGAACGCCGGCTCCGGACGCCGGTACTGCGCGTACCCGGCCCCGATCACGCCGTAGTTCGCATCACCGGCACTGCCATCGGTTTCGCTCGTCACTGAACGCTCATCTGTCATGACGTCAGCCAACAGCCGAGCCCGAGCCCACCGCCAGCGGTGATCGGGACGACGGCCGTACAGATCACGCCAACCCTCGACGCCCGGCCATTCCGCATATTCGTGTTGAATGGCGGAACATCGCCGCATCTGCGGCGCGACCTGTCGAATGGAACCCCGTCATGCCGCACCGCGCCACCCGCCTGCCCGTCCTCCTGACCGCGGTCGCCGCGGCGTCGCTGCTGCTCACCTCGTGCTCCACCGGCAGCACGACAGCCAGCTCGTCATCGCCCTCTGCGTCGTCGACGTCCGCAACGGGCTCGATCACGGTGTTCGCGGCAGCGTCGTTGCAGAAGACGTTCACCGAGCTGGGCAAGCAGTACGAGGCCGCGCACCCGGGCACGACGATCGAGTTCTCCTTCGCCGGCTCCAGCGACCTCGTGACCCAGATCCAGAACGGCGCACCGGCCGACGTCTTCGCGTCCGCGGACACGAAGAACATGGACAAGCTCACCGCCAGCGACCTCCAGGGCGCACCGGAGGACTTCGCCAAAAACACGCTCGAGATCGCGGTCGCACCCGGCAACC
This sequence comes from Curtobacterium citri, assembly GCF_030362955.1. NCBI lineage: Bacteria > Bacillati > Actinomycetota > Actinomycetes > Micrococcales > Microbacteriaceae > Curtobacterium > Curtobacterium citri. Next base: position 142,985 of record NZ_JAUCML010000006.1, on the reverse strand, counting down.
CGAAGAAAATCACCGACTTCAAGGACCTCACCGGCGCCGACGTGCAGGTCGTCACGTGCGCCAGCCCCGTCCCATGTGGCGCCGCGACCGAGAAGGTCGAGCAGGCCACCGGCATCACGTTGAAGCCCGTCAGCGAGGAACAGTCCGTCACCGACGTGCTCGGGAAGGTCAGCTCCGGGCAAGCAGACGCCGGTCTGGTCTACGTCACCGACGTCAAGGGCGCCGCCGGCAAAGTCGACGGAGTGACGTTCAAGGACGCCTCGTCCGCCGTCAACACGTACCCGATCGCCGTACTCAAGGAGAGCAAGAACCCCGACCTCGCCGCAGCGTTCAGCGACTACATCCGCTCCGACGCCGGGCAGAAGGTGCTCCAGGCGGCCGGCTTCCAAGCTCCCTGAGCACCAGGGTTGCTCGTCCGGTAGCCCATCGGCTATCGAGACGATTCATGGCGTGAGGTGTTCTGTCGGAACGCCTCTGCCGCGGGTGCTTCGTTCTACGGTGTCTGCATGCAGAACAAGGGCGAGGTCAAGGACTTCCTGATCTCTCGACGGGCTCGGGTGACGCCGGAGCAGGTGGAGCTGCCGGGCGGCCCGGGCCGTCGCGTTCCCGGGCTTCGTCGTGCTGAGGTGGCGATGCTCGCGGGGGTGAGCGTGGAGTACTACGCCAAGCTCGAGCGCGGCGACCTGGTCGGCGCATCCGACGCGGTCCTGACCGCGATCGCGGACGCGTTGCTCCTCGACGACGCGGAGCGGGAGCATCTGTTCGACCTGGCACGGGAGGCGAACGCCTCCCCTGTTCGGAAGCGCCGCTCGGCGCCGCAACGCGTGGCACGTCCGGGGATGCAGTGGGCGCTGGACGGGTTCACCGCCGGGCCGGCGTTCGTCCGGAACGGGCGGATGGACGTCCTCGCCGAGAATCAGCTGTTCCGCGGCCTGTACTGGGACATGTACGAACGTCCGGAGCGGCCGGTAAACCTGGCGCGGTTCACCTTCTCGCAGCAGGAGCAGTCCCGTGCGTTCTACCCGAACTGGGACGGCGCTGCGGACATCAACGTCGCGATCCTCCGCACCGAAGCCGGCCGGAACCCCCACGACGCGGCACTGCAGAGCCTCATCGGGGAGCTATCGACGGTGAGCGAGGAGTTCCGGACGCGGTGGGGTGCCCACAACGTGCGTCACCACGCGCACGGCAACAAATTCTTCCGGCACCCGGTGGTCGGGGACCTGCACATGCTCTACGAAGCGATGGAACCGATGGCCGAGGCCGGGCTGAACTTCCTCGTGTACTCAGCCGAACCGGGCTCGCCAACCGCGGAGTCGCTGCGCCTGCTCTCGAGCTGGATTGCGACGAAGGAGCACGAGCAGAAGCCGTCGCCCAGTGTGACGCGGAGTGCTGCTGGTCAGTCCTGACCGAATAGGTCCTTCGCGACACTCATGGCGGCCATGCCGTTCGGCCAGCCCGCGTAGAGGGTGACATGGATGATCGTCTCGATGAGCTGCTGCTCGGTGAGTCCGTTCTCGACCGCGCGGCCGAGGTGGAAGCGCAGCTGATCGGTGTGACCGCCCGCGGTGAGCACCGCAACGGTCGCGAGACTCCGGTCGCGGGCGGAGAGCTCGGGTCGGTTCCAGACGTCGTCAAAGAGGACGTCGTCGGTGAGTTCGGCGAGCTTCGGCGCGAAGTCGCCGAACATCGCCCGGCCACCGCCGACCTGTCGTTGCTGCTCAGTCATGGGGTCTCCTTCGGTGGTTGTTCGTGTTGGTCACGCCGTGCGTGGGCGGATCCGGATGGTCGCGGCGGTGGGACCGTCCTGCAGCATCGGCGGCAGGTAGCTGCTGCCGGCGTACTTCTGCTCGTACGCGGCGTCGATCCGGCTATTGAGGTCGGGGCCAGGCTCGTCGAACGCGACGTCGTGCTGCTCGCCGGCGATCTGGATGCCGCCGGCTGCTTGCTCCACAGCGGCGTGGAACCAGCTGGACCGTCTGCCGTTCCATGCTCGGGCGTAGAGGTCGCCGTCGACCACGACGGACCAGATCCACGTCGGCGTGCCTGGGGTGGTGCCGTCGCCTCGGAACGGGCTGACGTGCAGGTCGTCCGCAGCGTCGAACCGTTTGAGGGTCTCGGGTGACCAGTTGCTCATGGATGCCTCCTGCTGCCGTCGTGAATATCTCCGACGGTAGAGACACGGCGACCGCCGAGGGGTGTTCCGTCGGAGCATCCCTCCGGCCAGGAGCCCGGTGGTAAAAATCCGTTGAGCGCACGGTTTTCGCGGGTTCTGAGGAGGATCAGCATGCAGCACAAACGTCTCGGATCGACGGGGCTGCGGGTCAGTCGGCTCGCCCTCGGCTGCATGAGCTTCGGCGACCCCGCAACGGGGATGCACTCGTGGACGCTCGACGAGGAAGCGTCGTCGGTGTTCTTCCGGCAGGCGGTGGAACTCGGGATCACGTTCTGGGACACCGCGAACGTGTACCAGCAGGGCACCAGCGAGGAGTACGTCGGCCGCGCCGTCCGGGAGTACTCCCGCCGCGAGGACATCGTGCTCGCGACGAAGGTGTCCGGGAAGATGCACGACGGACCCGGCGGAGCGGGCCTGTCCCGGAAGGCGATCCTCGAACAGGTCGACGCGTCCCTCCGCCGGCTCGGGACGGACTACATCGACCTGTACCAGATCCACCGCTTCGACGAGCAGACGCCGGTCGAGGAGACCATGGAGACCCTCGACGGTCTCGTCCGGGCCGGGAAGGTGCGCTACCTCGGGGCGTCGTCGATGTGGGCATGGCAGTTCGCGAAGCTGCAGACCGCCGCGGCCGTGCACGGGTGGACGCCGTTCGTGAGCATGCAGGACCAGTACAACGCACTGAAGCGTGAAGATGAACGGGAGATGATCCCGATGTGCGCCGACCAGGGCGTCTGCCTGGTCCCGTACTCCCCGAACGCGAAGGGCCGGCTCACCAGGCCCCGCGGTGTCGAGACGAGCCGGTCCGCGACGGACACCGTCGCCAAGGCGTTCGACTCCGTCGATGACGCACCCGTCATCGACGCGGTCGAGCGGATCGCCGCAGAGCGGGGCGTCCCGATGGCGCAGGTCGCCCTCGCATGGGTGCTCCGCAACCCGGTCGTGTCCGCGCCCGTCGTCGGCGCGACCAAGCCCGCCCACCTCACCGACGCCGTCGCTGCGCTCGACATCGATCTGACCGACGAGGAAGTCGCCATGATCGAGGACCCGTACCGACCGCAGGCGCCGTTCTGGTGGTGACTGTCGCGAACACTCGTACGGCGATCAAACTCTGACCCGAGACAAAGAGCAGAAGGAACCACCATGCACATCGAACCGCGCACCCCGACCGTGAAGAACCCGCCCGAGCAGTTCGCCGGCGATGTCTGGGTCGAGCCGATCGTGCGTCCCCATGAGGACGGCCAGCACGCAACCGCAGCACTGGTGCGGTTTGCGCCCGGTGCACGCACCGCGTGGCACTCCCACGAGAAGGGCCAGTACCTTTACATCACCCAGGGCACCGCTCGGTTCGGCACCCGCGACGGCGACGTCATCGAGGTTCAGCCCGGGCAGACGCTCTACACCCCGCCCGAGCAGGAGCACTGGCACGCCTCCACGGACGACGGCTTCATGGAGCACATCGCGTTCCTCGAACTCGGCGACGACCCCTCCACCGCGACGACCTGGAAGGAACACGTCACCGACGACGACCTCCGCGGTACGACGACGGTCGACGCATCGAACGCATGACCTCTCATACGACCAAGACGACGGGACCCGGACACTTCGCGGTCATCGCGAGGGTCTGGTTCTGGTGGCGTGCATCCGCCGAGATCCACGAGCTCACGCGTGACCGCGCCCTCGAAGAACGCGTCATGGCGGAGGCCGCAACCCGCCTCAGCCCCAGCCCCTCGAACATCGCATGGCTCTTCCGCCGAGGACCAGCGCGATCGGCCGGGCAGAACTTGCGAACGAACTCAGCACCAACGACATAGAAGTGATGGCCGCGGCGCGTCCGATAGTCCATCGGCTATCGAGACGGCTGCCGCGGTTTGCGTTTGGCTGCCCGAACGGCCAACCAGGTGCCCACAGCCCAGCAAAGGGCCCCAATCACGATCAACCCGCTTCCGATCCAGACTGCAATCGAGTCACCGGATGGCGCGTTGCCGGCGATCACCGCGATACCGGTTAGGACGACAGTGCCGCTCACCACGTCGAGCAGGACTTGAGTCCACGACCGTCCCGTCCCTTCGAGGCCGAAGGTCTCTCTTGGAGTGCGCATGACTGGAACGTACGCGACGGTCTTGCTTCTGGATCGTCGCCGACGCGGCGACCTGTTCACCATCGGCTATCGGACGCACGCCAGGAGCCCCCAGAGCGGTATAGATCAGCTGACAGGTCCGGCGGATGGTGCTGGCTGCGTCGTGTTCTTCCAAGCCACCGCTAAGGCGATGGTGATGAGGAGGAGTGCGCTGACGAGCCCAGTGCCGACATCGAGGCCGCCTCGAGTGCGCGGGACCGCGACGTAGTCGGCGAAGGACGCGCCGATTGGTCGGGTGAGGACGTACGCGGTCCAGAACGCAGTGACCGGCCCGAGCACCGACATGGCGCGAACGAGAACAACGACGATCGTTGCGACGACGAAGACGAGGCCACCACTGAAATATCCGAGGTGGAGGGTGCTGGCGGCGAGATCCCCGGCGGCGGTCCCCATCGCGAACGTGGCGATGACGGCGGCCCAGTAGAACCGCTGCCGGTGGGTGCTGGTGATGGCGTGCACGTCGACGGTGCCCTCGACACGGCGCCACAGGACGAACACAACGACCAACCCCATGAGGAACACGGGTGTCGAGACGGCGTAGGGGACGCCGAGTGCAACGTGGGTGACGTCGGCGACCATGGTGCCGAACACTCCCACCATGGACACGGTTCCCCAGTAGAGCCAGGGCCGGTAACGGTCTGCTCGGAGCTGGACGGCGAGGATGGTGGCGAAGAGTGCCGCGGTGATCAGCACCGTTGGGGCGGGGTCGAACCGGGTGACGAGGAAGTCGGAGAGTGCTTCCCCCATTCCGGTGGTGAGGACCTTGATCACCCAGAACGACGTCGTCGGTTCCGGAACCCGGTTCTGCTGGGCCATCGTGCTGCTCAACGCTCGCGGGCCGTGCGCTCGGCTGGGGAAGCGGATGCTTCGCGGTGCTTCCGGTCAACGTGGCGTTTGCGAAGTGCGCCGATGACGATGGGGAGGACCGAGACCAGGATGATGACGATCATCAGCGCGTCGATGTTGTGGGCGATGAGCGGGATGCCGCCGAGGAGCACGCCGACAGCGGTGAGGCCGCAGGCCCAGGAGATCGCGCCGATGAGGTTGAACAGCAGGAACCGGCGGTAGTGCATCTGCGCGGTGCCCGCTGCGAGTGGCACGTACGTTCGGACGATCGGGACGAAGCGGCCGAGGATCAGGCTGAGGCCACCCCACTTGGTGAAGAACGCTTCCGCTTCGTCGAGTCGGGCGGTGGTGAGGATGCGGGCGTCGTCCTTGAACAGGCGCTGGCCGTACCGTTTGCCGATCCAGTATCCGACCTGGTCTCCGGCGATCGCGGCGATGGATGCGACGAGGGCAACCTGCCACGGTGTGACGCCGAGGGTGCTGCTGATGATCGCGGCGGTGACGAGGAGGGAGTCGCCGGGCAGGAAGGGGAACAGGACGCCGGACTCGATGAAGATGAGCAGCGCGATGCCGGCGAGGACGTACGGGCCGAAGGCGTGGAGGACGGACGCGGCGTCGAAGAGGCTTACGGCAAGCGGAACGGTGTGGAGCACGGAGGGCCTTTCACAGGAAAGGCTGGTGTCGCCATATCCCGAATAGACGGCGACACCAGCGGACTCGGTCAGACGGTGAGGCGGACGCTCTGCGAAGAGGTGTCGCGTCGGAGGCGGATCACGAGGTAGCTGATGATCGCCGCGATGATGACGAAGAACACGATGCTGGTGGTAATCGTCCCGATGCCCAGGCCGCCATCCTTCGTCGACGCGGACAGCAGGTCACCGGTGGATGCACCGAGGGGGCGGGTGAGGATGTACGCGATCCAGAAGCAGAGGACCGGGCCGCGTCGGCCGATGAACCAGACGGCAGCGGTCAGTGCGATGGCTGCGGCGAAGAGCAGCAGGGATGGGAAGTAGCCCAGTCCGGTCTGTTCGGCGATGAGGTCTCCCGCGGCGGTGCCGAGGGCGAAGGTGAACAGGATCGCGAGCCAGTAGAACGCTTCCCGGCGGACGGTGTCGATGCTGTGGATCGAGAGGGTGCCCTCGACCCGGTACCAGATCGCGAACACGGCCAGGAGCGCGAGGCCGAAGACGGTGGTGCTGACCGCGAGCGGCACGCCGAGGCCGTCGGTGAGGTTGTCGGTGACGCAGGTCCCGACGATGCTGATCAGCACCACGGTGACCCAGTACAACGGCGGCCGGTACGCGCGGGCCCGGAACTGCAGGACCAGAAACACGGCCAGCGCGACCGCCATGATCAGCGTCGTCAGCGGCAGCCCCAGTCCGACGGTGTCGCTGAGGAGGTCAGCGGCGGTCTCCCCGACGGTGGTGGCGAGGACCTTGATGATCCAGAACGATGCGGTCGGGTCTGGCACCTTGTTGGCGCGTGTCCGGGTCGGCAGCGGCACTGCGGGCGAGTGGGACATGGTGTTCTCCTCGTCGGGACGGGCCGTGCCGCGGGATTCGCGGAACCGGCGATGCACCGACGGTAGGAAGACGCGCGCAAGACTTCACCAAGAATGACGTTTGAAAGTCGGGGCAGAGCTTTCTTGGCGGTTCCTTGGGTGGCGGCGGTGAGGCTCGGTTCGCTCGATGCTGCTCTGAGTGAGGCAGGATCGTGCCGATACGGTGACGCCGGAACGCATCCCCCTCGCGTTCCGGCGTCGCTTGCACGGAAGGGATCAGATGTCAGCTGGATGGCGGTCAGCAGTCGCAGACACGGTGACCAGGTGGTCGTTCCGGTCCAGTTCGGAAGCCGACCCGGACCGTTTGGCGTACCGCCGGTCAGTCATCGGCATCGCGCTTCGCGTCGCGATCGTCTCGGCCGCGCTCGTCATCGCGATCATCGTCCTCGTCGTGGCGTACGTACTGTGGCAGTTGACACCGAACCAGCTCCACGAGCGCCCTGGGCCGACGGATATCCACATCTACCTCGACACCGTCGACCTCAGCATCGCGGTAATCGGCGTCGGCGGTCTCGCGATTGTGCTCGCCGGTATCGCCGCGTGGCTGATTGCCCGCCGCGCAGTCCGGCCGATTGCCGAAGCCGCACGGATGCAACGCACCTTCGTCGCTGACGCCAGCCACGAGCTGCGCACCCCGCTGACGGTGCTCAACGCCCGCGTGCAACGCCTACAACGCATGACCCCGGCAGACGACCGACGGCGCCCCGTGGTTGACGAGCTCCGCGGGGACACACAGATCTTGATCGACATCGTCAACGACCTCCTCGAAGCCGCCGCCGGAACAGCCGACGCCGAGGGCAGCGCCGACCTGCGGGCGGCGATGGAGGCGGTGCACCGTGACATGCGCGTCCTCGCCGCCGACCGGGACGTTCACCTCGACGTCGATCCGATCGGCGTCCACGTGCGGGTGTCGGAGACGCAGCTCCACCGCTGTCTCGTCGCGCTGACCGACAACGCCATCGGCCACACACGCCCTGGTGGTCGAGTCCACGTCACCGCGACGACGACCGGAAACCGCGTCACGATCCGCGTCACAGACAACGGACCCGGCATCGGCGGCATTGAACCGGCACGGGTGTTCGATCGCTTCGCCCACGGCACTCCAGTCGACGCAACAGGGACGACGACGAGCACCCGTACCGGATATGGCATCGGGTTAGCGTTGGTCCGCGACATCGCCGTGCGAGCCGGCGGCGACGCGGTCGTCGAACGCACCGACAGCAGTGGGACCGTGTTCGCGTTGCACCTCCCGATTGCCGATGACAGCGCACCGGATCACGATCGGAAGGCCCGCGCGTGATGCCCCGACTCCTCCTCGTCGAGGACGACCCCCGCCTCGGCCCGCTCGTCGCCGATGAGCTAGGTGAGCGGTGGAGCGTGACGCTCTGCTCGGACGGGGAATCGGCGCTCGAGACTGCCGCCGCGGAGTACTTCGACGTCATGGTCATCGATCGTCGGCTCCCGGGTATCGACGGCACCACCGTCGTCGAGACTCTCCGGCAGCAACGCATCAGCACACCCGTGCTGATGCTCACCGCCCTCGGTGAAGTCCACGACCGTGTCTCCGGGCTGGATGCCGGCGCCAACGACTACCTCGTGAAGCCTTTTGACTTCGACGAGCTCGCCGCCCGACTCCGGGCCCTCACCCGCGACTACACCGGCGTCGGCACCAGCATCGACATCGGCGGGTGGTCGTTCTACCCCGACGATCACAGCATCACCTCTCCGTACACCGGCCGCGTGATGCTGACCGAGAAGGAGACCGCACTGCTGCGACTGCTCACCAGCGAGCCGTCAAGAGCGTTCACAAGGCAGCATCTGCTGTCCGCCGTGTTCGACAACGGCGAGCAGCTCGGCACGGTCGACACGTACGTCCACTACATCCGGCGGAAAACCGGCCGAGACCTCATCGACACCATACGCGGCGTCGGGTACCGGCTCGGCACCCCAGCCTGACTTCGCCGCTCAGTCGTCAAGGAAAGGTTCCTGCTCCACTTCTGACGCCACCGCGAGCAGCGCAGCCCCGACCGACCCGACGACCACTAACAGCAGCACGATGACGACCGCCAGCACGATCCACACCACACGGACCACCTCCACACCCACCATCACGGCCGCGCGCTAAGGAATCGCCCACCACCCAGCGACTGGACGTACCGTCACGGGCCAGCCACTCCGCCGAGTAGCCCACCGTGCACGCCCCGACGACCATGATCGCTACGCGTAAGACCCGTGCAAGTCGACTTGTCAGGGTGTCCGATAGCCGATCGGCTATCGGACAGCTGTGGGGCCTGAATTCGCAGTCCTACGCTAAGTACGCGTCGACTTCGGCGATCTGCCGTGCACCTATACGGTCGCCGACCTTTCGCTGGTGGTCTCGTGAGTCACTCCTCGCCCCTGAGAGGCGGTGTGATGCAGGCCGAGGACCTTCGCGGTGTGCTCAAGGGTCTCGTCGGCGAGCTGCGGGTCGGCGCCGAGGTCTGTGCCGTACGTCGGCACCATCTCGCGCACCGTGGGCTCCCAGCCCGCCCAGCGGTCGGGGAAGCACTTGCGGAGCAGCCCGAGCATGATCGGCACCGCGGTGGACGCCCCCGGAGACGCGCCGAGCAGGCCGGCGATCGAGCCGTCCGCGGCCGTGATCACCTCGGTCCCGAACTGCAGCACCCCGCCCTTGTCCTTGTCCGGCTTGATGACCTGGACGCGCTGGCCGGCGATGATCTTGTGCCAGTTGCCCGGCTCGGCCGCGGGCATGAAGTCACGCAGCGCTTCGAACTTGGTCTGCTTCGACGCCAACAGCTGACCGACCAGGTACCGCACCAGGTCGAAGTTCGAGAACGCGACGCTGAGCATCAGGCGCAGGTTGTGGGGACGGATCGACCGGAACAGGTCGAACATCGAGCCCTGCTTCAGGAACTTCGGGCTGAACCCGGCGTGGGGACCGAACATCAGCGAGGCCGAGCCGTCGACGATGCGGGTGTCGAGGTGCGGGACCGACATCGGCGGCGCCCCGACGCTGGCCTTGCCGTACACCTTGGCCGCGTGCTTCTGGACGACCTCGGGGTCGTCGGTGCGCAGGAAGTATGTTGAGCGCTTGTTCGAAAAAGGCTACGACGAGGTTACGGTCGTGTTACCGATGCTGTCCAGAGGCACTTGCGGCATTCGCAGGACGCGGCGAGCAGCCTTCAGGAGGGGTCAGCGCTCGCACTGCTCGTCGGCGTGCGGCCTGCTCGCGTCTCGTCGGAGCAACCACCGCCGCACACAGATTCTGGGGAGTTCTCACAGCGGTCGTATCCAGGCGACTCAGCGGTCACGGGGCTGGTCGTGGTGCGGATTACGATTGTGCAGCCATCGCGTTCGGCGCCGAAGTCGGACCGGCCGCATAGGGTCATGGAGAGCGGGAGGAACTGGGATGCTTCGAGATCAGCGACAACGCGAACATGACGCATGCCGGATCATCGCCGCCCTGGGTCTTGCGACAGTCCTCGGTGATGCCAGGTGACGGCGGAGCTGCACCCGATTCCTCTGTCGTTTCGCGACTCGGTGCCTGATCACCAGCGGGTGTTCTGTTACTCGGGCGTCTTCGACGGCGCTGCGCTAACCGTCGTGTACGGGGTTGATGTAGACGAACATCGCCGTCGTGTCCGGAGCGCTGTGTCTGCGGTGCCGGACGAGTATCTGCTGGCGGCTGCGATGACGCTTCCAGACGATGATCTGGCTCCGGTTCCGCCGCGTTTCACCGCACCCCTGACTGGTCATGAGGGTCACACCGTTGCTGCTGTTGTCGCGGATCCCGCGGGTGCGGTGTGGGGGCGCCGTATCCTAAGGCCGGTGGTCGACGTGCTCGAGATCACCGCGGAGGCGGACAGCTGGACGCAAGGGTGTGCTGTCGCCCACGAGTGGGTCGGATACGGCCCACGCGTCGTTCGGGTTGCAGAGCAAGGTACTGCCGACTGGTCGATGCTGATGACCGAAGCCTCGTATTACGGCATCGGCATCGTCTGCGGCCTGCAGGACGATCGAGTCCTTGAACCGGCACCCTTCAGGCCTCGCCGATGGACTGCCGCGAGATGGCGGTTCTCCGAGCTCGTGTACGAGCAGTTCCTGCGCCTTCTCCCGGGCGGTCACCTCATCTGACCGGCTCTGCCCACACTTCGAGGTCGTCCGGAATCGGCAGTGGCCGGTGGATGTGGGTCTCGAGCTGCGGGTAGGTGTCCAGCGCTCCCTTCACCTGGTCGACCCAGGCGGCGAGCCGAGCGCTGGGTGCGAGACCTGTGGTCGCGTCGTGCATCCGCCCGATCTCCGCCAGGTTGTGGAGGTGCCCGGTGTTCCGGTCTTCGTCCGTTCCGAAGAGGCGATCGATGGGCTGTCCGTCACAGACGGTGCAGAAGCACACGAACGGTTCTGCTTCCGCGAACCAGACTCGCCGTATCTGCTTGGTGCGGACGAACCGGAGCATGTCGCCAACGAGCATGTGTGGGGCCATGTCTTCGGGGTCGATGGCGCTTCCGCGGGTGCCGACCGGGTTGAGCCGGCGCACCGAGGGGTACGCGCCGATCGCTGAGGCGATCGCGCCGTGGGCGACGGCGTCGAAGCCGAACATGTCGACCCGGTACGCGAGGACGGTGCCGGTCGTCTCGGTGATGAGTCGTCGGTATGCGCGCATGCGCTTCCGGCTCTCGAGCGGGTTCTTCTTGTCGGTGAAGGTCAGCGCGACCGGGTGGCGGCTGCGGTCGATGACCTTCACGACCTGTCGAGCGTAGTCGGGGTTGCTCAGCCATCCTGCGCTCAGCGGCAGGGTGAACAGGACGTCGTCGCGGTCGATGGCGTTCGCTTCGTGGAGGGCGTTCTTGAGGGTGCGGGCGTCTCCCGCCTTGATCTGTCCGGTTGGGGTCATCGCCAACGCGCTTCCGGCCATGCGTTGCATGCTGAGGTGCCAGTCGAGGTTGGGTGGGATCAGTTCGTTCTCGTCCCGGTTGAGTTGGAACGGGGCGTCTTCCGTCGCCCAGTAGTTCCGGACAGCATCGGGTTCCGCGATCATCGGCACGGTCGGGTACTGCGGTTGCAGGCGCTGCACACGTGACATGGCGTGAGCGCCGGCTGCGAAGATACCGCCGGTGTAGCGGGAGACAGAGTCCATCGCGTGGAGGACGTTGTCACCGCAGACGTGGAATTGTCGGCCGGCGAGCAACTCGCGGGCGTCCTGTTCGATGGGACGGGGCGTGGGGCTCGCGGGAGCGAGCGCCGACAGGGCGGTGTTGTTGATGACTGAGAACTAGGTCGTCATGCGTGTTCCTCCATGAACGTTGATGAGAACTCCTGTGGAAGCATGTGTGCCTTGCGTGCAAGCTGATCGATCGTTGTTCCGCCGTCGAGGGCGGCGGCGATGGTTCTCATGAGTGCCTGAGGTTGTTCGGTGGGGATCGGGTCTGGTTCGCGACGGTGCATCCCAGAGGTGCTGAGCCGGATGCTCCATTCGCGGTAGGTCCGGTCGTCGATGAGGGCTTCGTCCTGGGCGCGACGGATCAGCGCAGCGAGTGAGATTTTCCAGCGCCGTTTGAGGGGCAACAGCGTCTCCAGGCTCGGGTCTGCTGGCCACTCGACCCGCAGTTTTCGGCCTGGGAGGAGGAACTCGCCGGCGAAGGCGTCCGCTTGGCGTTCCTGCTCGTCGCCGCCGGCGTCGTTGTGCATCACGGCGTGCCCGAGCTCGTGCGCGATCGTGAATCGCTGGCGCTCGGCGGGGACGTGTTCGCCGACGAGGACGACTGGCCGACCTTCGGCCGGCCACGTCGCGATTGCGTCGACCTGCACGGACTCGAGGGGCCACCGCAAGACAGTGACACCCGCAGCTTCGACTGTTGCGATCAGGTCGGAGATCGGGGCCTGGCCGAGCCGCAGTTCGGAGCGGACGTCCTGGGCGACTTCCTGCGGTGTGACGAACCCCTCCTCGAGGTCGTGCCGACGCAGCTCGGAGCGAGCGTGGCCAAGGATCGCGTCCGCGCGTTGCTGCATCAGGGCCGCGTCTGCGGCGATCTTGGTGAGTGCGCCCTTGGGGGTCGACTTCTTCTTTCGGTGGAACACCCGAGCCGGCACGATCGTCGCCCGTGCCTCGAGGAAAGCCTCGACGGGTACACCGAGTGCGTCTGCAACGGCGGCCCAGCGCTCAGGGTCGAGGTCGAGCAGACCGGTTTCGACTTTCGACAGGGTGCCCTGGGACAACCCGGATACCTCCGCGAGAGCAGTCTGCGTCAGACCTCGAGACAGCCTGACCGTCTCGAGGAGTGATGCGCGCGGGGAGAGGTCGTTCATGAAACCAGCATACACCCGGGAACGGAATATTCCGAGCAGTTGCCGATATTCGACGGCCCCAGGGAAGGAGCGCCGGGAGGAGAGGCCCTGTGCGCTCTCCGGGAGCAGGCGGCTACTGAGGCGCCAGGAGAAGCTCCCGGCCTGACGGAAGATTGCGTTGTTGCCGGAGGGGTACCGGGACTCGGCGATGCCCTCAGCAGCTGAAGTGTGGCCGTATCGAATGAAGCTTCGACACAGCCGGTCGAGCCTGGGCGGCACCTGCGCGTACGCAGCGGAACTTGTCCTCCAGCCCCTAAGCGGCGCTGTCCAAGCAGTGATACTTGTCAAAAGCGAGGCCTTGGACAAGTTAGGCTGCGCGTTTGATACGTAATACCCGCAGCCACAACAACTGGGCAGCCTCATGGCGCAACTGCGGACCGTGAGAACATCCCATGGATTGCCACCGTGATGGTGTTCGGCCCACCTACACGCACCGCGGCTTCGTAAGCATCGCCGCTTCCGCGAGCACTAGCCCTTGGGTGATCGCGGTCCGGCAGGCGCCGATGAGGCAAGGTTTGACGAGCGGTGACGGACTCCGCTGGCCGCCGCACCTGCGCACGACGTGGGGCTCTAACGACACCGCCGAGCTCATTACTGCCAATAGGCCTGGGGGCTCGACATGCCTGACACGGTGTCGTCAACGACAGAGCTCGTCCCGTCCGGATCGAGTGACCTTCAGGCATAGGGGGCGGGCTTGGACCGGCGTCGTTTCAATGCCGGCACCTGATCGGCACGGCTACGGGAAGCGTCAGTGGCTGATGCGAAACTGGGCGACGACGCGTCACAGACCGATGTGCCGCCTTATCACCTGGGGATCGTCGTGATCAAACGTGTCCGCATCCGCGGCTACCGGAAGTTTCGTGACCTGGACTTCCTTCCACACCCGACCTTCAACGTGCTCGTCGGTAACAACCAGTCCGGTAAGTCGACGTTGCTCGAAGCGGTCGGACTGGCTATCACCGGCCGAGTGAACGGTCGCCCGGCAAACGAAGAACTAAATCCGCATTGGTTCAACAAGGAACTTGTCGCGACCGCTATTGCCGACCGTGCATCAGGCAAAACGGTGGCCGTGCCTGAAATCCTTGTAGAAGTGACGTTCGACAACAGCGACGAACTTTCGTCGCTCATCGGCGCTGACGACCTCTACGCGCCGACGGGTCACGCCCCCGGCGTCCGAATGCACGTGCACCTGAACGAGGAGTACCGCTCCGAGTTCGAGGCGTACATGGCGGACCCGGGCGCGCGGCTGCTCCCGACGGACTACTTCGTCGCCGACTGGCGATCCTTCCAAGGTGGACCGCTCACCCAACGACCTCGCGCGCTCAGCCTGGCCGTCATCGACGCGCGCACGGTTCGCTCCAGCGCCGGTGTCGACTACCACCTTCGCCAGCTCATCGGCGAGCACCTCACCAGCAGCGAGCAGGTGGCCGTGTCTGCAGCGTTCCGCCAGGTCAAGGAGAACATGGGGGCCGAGCACCTCACCGCACTGAACACTCGGCTTGCGAGCGGAGACGAACTCCTCGACAGGGGACGTGTCTCACTAGCAATGGACCAGTCATCGCGAACGTCCTGGGACAACAATGTCATTCCACACGTCGACGACATCCCGTTCGCCCTAGCCGGCCAGGGGCAGCAGGCGGTAACGAAAATCGTCCTCGCGATGCGACGTCAGGCCGAAGCAGCCGGTGCCGTCATGGTCGAAGAACCCGAGAACCACCTGTCGCACGCAAACCTCAACGTCCTCCTTGATCGGATCGACACGCTCTCCAGCGACGATCAGCAGGTGTTCGTCACCACCCACAGTTCGTTCGTCCTCAACCGACTCGGCGTCGATCGGCTCCGCCTGGTTTCCGACGGCTCCGTTGAAGCGTTCACCGACATGACCGAGGACACCATCAACTACTTCAGGAAACTTCCCGGCTTCGACACGCTCCGTCTCGTCCTCGCGGACCGCCTGGTGCTCGTGGAGGGCCCCTCCGACGAACTCCTCTTCGAACGCTTCTACTGTGACCGCTACGGCCACCGCCCTATCGATGACGGCGTCGACGTGTTCTCGATGCGCGGACTGTCCCAGCGGCGGTTCCTGGAGCTCGCGAAACTCGCGGGCAAGCGGTGCGTCATCATCAGCGACAACGACGGACGCACCGAAGACGAGCTCGAGGCGCTTCGAGATGACCTCGGTGATCTCCTGAACGCGAACCGGAAACTGCTGTTCGGTGCAGTGGACCACGGCCACACTCTCGAACCGCAGATTGCCAGCGTCAACGACGACGCGACGCTCCGCACCCTCCTCGGGCGAACCAACCGGGCCGACTTGAGGACGTGGATGAGCAACAACAAGACCGAAGCGGCCATCAAGATCGTCGATTCACCGACGCAGCTCACAGCCCCGTCCTACTTCGTGGAAGCGATGGAGCACGTCCATGCCCGGTGGTGAACTCGTTCTCGCCGTCGCCGGGTCCCGGAAGACTCAAGGCATCATCGACGAGTGCGTCGCCGCTGCCGCGGGAAAACGTATCCTCGTCGTCACGTACACCACGGTCAACCAGGCCGAGCTTCGGCGACGACTCGCGGAAGCGCATCCCGCGGCGGAGGTCGAGGTGGTCGGCTGGTTCAGGTTCCTCATCGACAACGTCATCCGCCCGTACCTGCCCTTCACCTACCCGGGGCACGCCATCGCCGGGTTCGACCACTCAAGCGAGTATCAGCAAGGTGTCCCGGTCGACGCGCTCCGACGGTACTTCACCTCGAGCGGGTTGCTGCGCGGGGTGCACCTCGCGCACCTTGCAACACGAATGGTCAACGACGCTGACGGCTTACCGCTGCGACGGCTCGAGGCGGTCTTCGATCACATCTACGTCGACGAGGTGCAGGACCTCTCCGGATACGACCTCGAAGTGCTGCTGCTGCTGCTGAAGTGTTCCGTGCCTCTGACAATGGTGGGCGACGTCCGACAAGCGATCCTGTCCACCAGCCCTCAAGAACGCAAGCACCACAAGTTCAAGAATATGGAGATCGTGAAGTGGTTCCGGCAACACGATGGAAAGTCGCTGACCATCACGCACCGGTCCGAGACGTGGCGATGCCGGCCCGAGATCGCCTCGTTCGCGGACGACCTGTTCGCCGGAACGTGGGAGTTCCCGCCGACGGTGTCACGCAACAAGCGGGTCACCGAGCACGACGGGGTCTTCCTCATCCGCACGGAGCATGTTGATGCGTACGTTGAACGGTTCGCACCCCAGCCGTTGCGGTGGAGCGCAGGATCCGCGAAGGCGCACAGCCACCTCAGCTTCATGAACTTTGGTGAGGTGAAGGGCCTCACCCGGAAGCGAGTCCTGATCTTTCCGACGGACCCGATGAAGGCGCTGCTGCAGAAGGGTGCAGCCCTCAAAGACTTGGCGGCAGCGAAGTTGTATGTCGGAGTGACGCGGGCCGAGCAGAGCGTCGCGTTCGTGTTGGACAAGCCTGGGGACTGCACCCATCCGTACTGGTCGCCGTCCGAGGGGCCGCGCGTAAGCGGTGGTTGACGAGAATCTCGTCGCGGTCGCATCCTCCTGGGCTGTAAGCGCCGCTCGACGCTCCGAACGAGTCATTTCTCGGGACGAACTGCGTTGCTCGAAGGGCGCCGCCGCTTGCGGACGGTTAACGTCAGAAGCCAGCGTGCGCGTTTCAGGAGACAGTTAGGCGTCACGTGGGCGGTGGCACTTGGCTCGAGAGGAGACAGGTTAAGGGGTCCCCGACCCAGGAGACACCCCTGTATTCCGACAGATGGGCTGGGGCTGGTCGGGCTGATCGCGTCGGTCGGGCGGGTCGGCTGGCCGGGCGGGTCGCGGTCTGCACAACGGGAGGCACGTCGCGCCACGGGATTCCGTGGTGCGGGGTGCCTCCCGTCGTTCGGCGACGTGTCGCGCCAGGTGTCGGGAAGCCGCCGGGTCGGACGCCGTGCGGGTTCCCGCACGATGCAGGTTGGTCCATGAGCATCCGTCGGTTCGTTGTCGTACCCTCCTCGTGGGGGAGCTGCGCGGACCCGAACCGTCGCCCACGTTCGACGACGAACGAGCCCTCACCGAGACGGCGCCGCCGAGTCGTCCACGCGTGAGGGCGACCGTCACCGACCCGAACGCCGACGGTCGCCCTCGCGCCCCCTCGTCGCCGGCGCCGATCCGTCGGCCGTGCTCGCGGCGCGGCGGACCGCCGACCATGTTGGCCGGGAGGACGATGACGGCGGCGCGCCGGGGTGCGACCGGCGCAAGAGGAGTGCGAGTGACCGGTCACCTGGTGCCCACGCTGTCGGGCGTCCTGCTGCTCATCGGCGTCGCGACGGCGGTGCTCGTTCTGGCGCGGGCCGAGGCGCCGTGGGCACCGGCCCTGGCGATCGTCCGCGGAGCGGCGCAGCTGGCCGTCATCAGCCTCGTGCTGTCCGGGGTGATCCGCTCACCGGCGCTGATCGCGGTCGCACTCCTGGTGATGTTCACGGTCGCGGTCCTCACGGCGGCTCGACGCCTCGGCGGGATCGCCGGCGCCGCCCTGCCGGTCGGGGCGTCGATGGCCGCCGGGATCGTCGTGACCGGGGTCGTCGTGTTCGGCACCGGCGCCATCGAGCTGAGCCCCCGCTACGCCCTCGCGGTGGGCGGCATCGTGATCGGCAACGCCATGACGATCGCGACCATCAGCGGACGCCGGTTCCGCGAGCTCGTGTCCGACCAGTGGGACGAGGTCGAGGGTTGGCTCGCACTCGGGGCCGCACCGCGACGTGCGACCGAGCGCCTGGTGCGCCGAGCGGTCAGCGCGGCGCTCGTGCCGACGGTCGACCAGACCAAGACGACCGGGCTGGTGACCCTGCCCGGCGCCTTCGTCGGTGCGGTGTTCGGCGGGCTGTCCCCGGTCGAGGCGGGTCGGTTCCAGATCGTCGTCCTCGCGGCCATCGCGGCCGCGGGCGCCTGCACGGCGGTGTGCCTCACCCGCTGGCTGGCTCCGGTCACGGTGCGACCGACCGACGTGACCCACTGACGGACGGGAGGCGCGGGGCGGCCGCGCCACGCGCCTCCCGTCCGTCCCTCCGCACCACCGGTGCGCGTGTCCGACCGTTGTCAGCGTGGGGACCGGGCGTCCTCGAGCAGGCCGAGGAGGACCGCCAGGGAGCGGGCAGCGGTCCCGTCGTCGCGGCCGGTGCTGCTCGCGACCGTCGTCAGCGTCTTCCACAGCGCCCAGCCGCGTCCGCGCGTCCACGTGTCGTCGTCCAGCTGCAGGCGGTCGCGGAACACCTGCCGCCCGGCCGGGTCGAAGAGGGTCCAGGCGGCTGCGACGTCGCACGCGGGATCGCCGACGCCGCAGGTGCCGAAGTCGATGACGGCACCGAGCCGGCCGTCCCGCACGAGGAGGTTCCCCGGGGCGAGGTCGCCGTGGAACCAGGTCCGGACGCCGTCCCAGGGCGTCTCGAGTGCGTCCGTCCAGACCGCCCGGGCGAGATCGAGGTCGAGGTCGACCCGACCCCGGAGCGCGTGCAGGGCCTCCGTCGCCAGACCGTCGAAGGTCCGCAGCGGTCCACCGCGGAACCAGTCGTGCAGACCGGGCCCCGGGCCTCCCTCGGGGTCCACGGCGCGCAGGGCGAGGAGGAACCCGGCGAGGTCCTCCGCGAGTCGTCCGGGGTCGGCGACCGGTGCCGTGGCGAGCGGTTCGCCCGCCAGCCACCGGTACACCGACCAGGGGAAGGGGTACCCGGCGTCCGGTCGGCCCGTGGCGACGGGCACCGGGACCGGGAGCGGCAGCTGCGGGGCCAGCCGGGGGAGCCACCGGTGTTCCTTCTCGACCGCCAGCGCGTACGCCGCCGCACTCGGTGTGCGGACCGACAGGGCGTCGCCGAGGCGGAAGGTGTGGTTGTCCCAGCCGTCGTCCGCAACCGGGTGCACGGGCAGGTCGCGCCACTTCGGGAACTGCCGCGCCACGAGCGTCGCGACGAGCTGCGCGTCGACGGGGACGCGCTGCGGGGCGGGTCCGAGGTCGAAGGCTTCGCTCACGGCTGCCAGCATGGCCCCTCCGCCGTCACGCCGCGGGTTCGGCGCTCCGCGGGATCGGCAGGGCGACCTCGACGTCAGGGTCGTCCTGCCGCGCGGCGCGGATCATGGAGTTCGCGGTCGCGGCGAGCGGCACCGCGAAGAACCCGCCCGCGATGCCGCCGATCGTCGTGCCGGCGATCACGGCGAGGAGCACCGCCAACGGGTGGACGGCGACGACCGACCCGGTCAGGAACGGGTGCAGGACCTGCCCCTCCAACTGCTGCACGAGCACGACGACCCCGAGCACGACCAGGGCCACCACCCAGCCCTGGAACACCAGGGCGAGGAGCACCGCGACCGCTCCCGCGGCGAACGCGCCGACCACGGGGATGAACGCCCCGACGAAGACGACCACTCCGATCGGCCCCGCGAGCGGGACCCCGAGCAGGGCGGCGCCGAGGGCGATGCCGATCGCGTCGGTCGCGGCGATGACGACCTGCACGCGGATGAAGTGCGTCAGGGTGGTCCACCCGGCCTCGCCCGCCACCCCGAGTCGGTGGTGTGCGGCCCTCGGGAAGAGCGAGACGACCCACTCCCACATCCGCCGTCCGCCGGTGAGCGCGAAGATCGTGACGAACGTGACGATGAACAGCCCCTCGCCCAGGTGCACCAGGGTGGCGCCGGCGACCACGACCCCGCGCTGCAGGTCGGCAGCGTGCCGCTCGACGAACGTCCGGGCATCGGTCGTCACGGTGTCGAGGTCGACCGACGGCAGCCCCATCGGCGGGTGCCGGAGCAGCTCCTGGACGTTGCCGATGAGCGAGACCGTCCGGTCCTCGAGGCTCGGCAACTGTTCGCTGACGCGCCAGACGACCAGGAACACGAGCAGGGCGACGCCGGCGACCAGCGACAGCAGCGCGAGGACGATCGCGAGCCACTTCGGCACCCCGTGCCGCTGCAGCAGGGCGCTGAAGGGGACGAGCAGCGCGGCGACGACCAGCCCGATGAGCAGGGGGACGACGACGTTGGCCAGGGTGACGGCGATCCACCCGACCAGGCCGACCGCGGCGGCGATCACCAGTACCCGTCCGGCGAAGACGGCACCGGTGCGGAGCCCGGACGGACGAGGGGCGGGGTTCGAGACGGTCACGGGGTGCCCTCCGGGGCTGTGGGAGACGGGACGAGGTCGGACGGCGCCCGGCCCCAGGTGTGCTGGACGCGGTCCATCCAGGTGACGACGACGGTGTGCGGGGTCGTCAGCGCGGCGATGAGCGCGAGGTAGACCCCGAGGTCCGCGCGTCGGACGACGACGGCGAGGACGACGAGGGCCGCGATCGCGATCGTCGTGATCGGCCAGGCCTGCCGCAGGAACCGGAGGAACGGCGCGAGCAGGCGACCGCGGTGCAGCAGCCCGGCGCTGGTCGGGTCGGTGAGCTCGAGGCGGAGGACGTGCCGCACCGCGTGCCACAGCGTGAAGTACAGGCCCACGGCGAGGACCGGCGGTACCACCGCGAAGAAGAGCACCAGGACGGCGTCCTCCGAGAGCTGCCGCCAGCGGGGACCGCCCGCCCGGTGGACGACAGCGGCGTGCAGCAGGACGAGCAGGACCACGAGGACCGCCCCTGCGATCCGGACGCCCGGGGGAACGGTCAGCACCGACGGACCGCTCCCGCCGCCGACGACCGCAGCGGTGTCGACGACGACGTGGAGCGCCGCGTCCGGCTGGACGACGAACGGGACCACCATCGGCACGGCACCGCGCAGGGCCACCGTGAGGACGGACCCGAGCGGACCGGGCGCCCCGTCCCCGAGCAGTCGGTCGACGAACAGGTCGCCCTGCCCCCAGTGGAACCAGGTGATGCCGACGAAGACCGCGAAGCCGAGCAGCGGGGCGACGACCCACAGCGCCGCGGTGAGCGTCCCGACCAGCAGGTAGAGCACGACGACCACGACGACGGACCGCACGGTGCTCGTCCCCGGACGCAGCCGTGCCGGGACGAGGTGGTCGAGGGCGCCGTGCGGCAGTCCGAAGACGAGCACGCTCACGGCGAACGGCACGAGCTGCACGGCCATCGGGACGGCCACGTCCGTCAGGTCGAGCACCGCGCACGTCAGGGCCACCGCGGCGAGGGCCGTGGTGACCGGTGCGAGGACCCGGTCGGTGACCCAGGTCCGCAGTGCGGGCGGGACCGCCGCGTCCGGCGCCACGGCCCTGCTCCGGTCGACGGCCGTCGCCGCCGTCGCCGCCGTCACGGCCGGACCTCGCGCCGGCGCGCGACGGCGTCGGCGAGGGTCCGCACGAGCGCGGCGAGGAACGGACGCTTCTGCAGGGCGAGCACGATCCGGAGGTCGTCCGCCACCGACGAGCGCTCCGACAGGAAGCGCACCACGAGCGGACCGGGGAGCGCGAACAGGCGGCGGAACGCCTCCGCGGCCTGCTCGGGGCGGTCCCGCAGGAACCGGAGGAACACCGCGTCGAGGAAACGCGTGCGGAACCGGTCGGAGAACGCGGGGACGGGTGTGCCGTCGACGAGGTGTCGGGCGACGACCGCACTGTGCCGGTTGCTCCGCGCGAACCCGTAGCCACTGCTGGGACGGGTGGTCCCGGTCACGGCCTCGGCGGCGGCCCAGCGGGCGTCCGACGGCGCGGAGGCGTCCGTCATCGGGATGCACCCGCGTTCCTCGTCGGTCACGTGCCACTCGTCCGCCCGGAGACCCCACCGTCGCGAGACGTAGCGGGCGACGTGGTCCTCGTGGTCGAACGCATCCGCGGGGTCGGGCGTGAACAGCGTGCTCTCCACGAGCGCCTCGGTCGGCGTCACCGGCAGCACGTAGACGAACCGCACGGGACCGCCCGGCTCCTGGCCGCCGAAGTCCATGAGCGTCACCGTCGTCGTGTCGAACACCGGGCGGCTCGTGGTGACCCACCGTCCGACGAAGCGCTGGTGGAGCAGCACCCGACCGGCCGGGACGTCCTTGGGCCACCGGGGTCCGCGGGCGTCGAGGACGCGGCCGGCCCGGACGGGACCGTCGGTGGTGTGCACCACCACGTCCCGGTCGTCGGTCGTGTCGGCGTCGCTGCGTCGGACCGCCGCGACGGGGGTGCCCCGGACGATGCGGACCCGCCCGTCCGAAGCGACACGGGACGCGGCGGCGGCGGACCGGTCGGACGCCCGCACCAGGACGTACGGGTGGTCGGGATCCGAGCCGACGCTCCTCCCGTCCTCGGTCCGGACCTCCCACCGGTCCCACGACGCCGAGCGGGCCTCGGGGAGCGGGTCGGTGCCGTCGTCCCACGAGCACCACGACCGCGGGTCCGGGGTGGCCCGGCCCTCGAGCACCAGGACGGAACGGTCGCCGAGCGCTGCGAGCCGTACGGCTGTCGAGAGCCCCGAGCACCCGCCGCCGACGACGGCCACGTCGACGCGCTCCGGCAGGGTCGTCCGGACCGGACCGGGGGCCGGAGCGACGCGCGCTCCGGCCCCCGGTGTCGTCGTCGTGCCGGTGTCAGCGACGGACACGGCGCTCGCCGCGACCGGACAGCGCGGTGTCGTCCACGGTGACGGTGCCGGGCAGGACGCCGTCCGAGAGCTTCTCGGACGAGATCCAGAGCGCCTCGGGCAGGGTGTCGACGCCGGCACGGACGTCCTCGGCGGAACGGAGCTTGGCGATCTTGTGGATCATCGAGCCGAAGCCGACCTTCGCCACGATGTCCGCGGCCGACAGGACGACCTGCATCCAGGTGATGACCGCACCGCCGTGGCCCCAGCCCTGGAGGCCGAAGACGATCGGGTAGGCGAGCCACGTCACGATGAGCAGGATGCCGGCGTTGCGCAGCGTCGCAGCGGCGGGGGTGCCCGCCAGGTCACGGCCGCCCTTGACGACCACGTAGATCACGAGGACGTACAGGACCACCATGAAGACGCCGGAGATGACGCCCCAGAGCCAGAGCGCACCCGTGTTCGTGCCGGAGTCGACGGCGACGCCGCCGATGAAGCCGGTGCTGATCATCAGGAACGCCGCGGCGATGCCGACGGCGCGGAGACGGCGGGCCGCCGCGCCGGCGAGGGTGGCCACCGCGAGGAGCTCGATCACCAGGAGCGGCACCGTGACGGTCCAGTCGAAGTAGCGCGGCGCCCACGACAGGATCGCGTTCGCGTTCGGCACCCACGAGTCGCCCCGGCGCTCGTAGCCCAGCGCGAACTCGACGACCAGGAGCACGTACGACAGGAAGGCGATGCCGGTGATGGTCATGCCGGCGTACACGCCGGCGCGGTACCGGCCGCTGACCTCGTTGGTCGACACGAGCGACTTCACGAAGAACGCGAAGAGCGCGAGACCGGCGACGGAGAGTGCGTAGACGATGATCGAGTGCTCCGCGAGCGTGAGCGTCGCGTTCCACGGAGCGAGTGCGTCCGACATGTGGGGTCCTTCCGGAGGGGGATGGTGGCGGTTCGTCGCCGACCAGAGAAACTTGCTCCTGGGCAACCATCCCTGTTCCCAGCGGGTGCTCGGATCGGGGTACAGCGGCGTCAGTAGCGTGGTACATCCGAACGAATCAGCGCCATCCGGCGCTCGTCTCACCCCCAGGGGTGGTCCTGAGGGGAACGGAATGTCCGACCGCATCCGCGTGGCCCTGGTCAACGACTACGAGCTCGTGCTGCGTGGGCTGGCGGACATGCTCGCGCCCTTCGCCGACCGGATCGACGTCGTGCAGCTCGACGCTCGACGCCGTGTCACGGTGGACGTCGACGTGGCGCTCTACGACACGTTCGCGCAGCCTGAACCCGATGACGAGGACATCGACCGGCTCGCATCGAACCCGCGCATCCGGACCGTCGCGGTCTTCACGTGGAAGATGGACCAGGACCTCATCGACGCGGCGGTGGCGCGCGGCGCGACCGGGTACTTCGCAAAGAGCTCGACCGCCGAGCACCTCGCCGAGGGGCTCCAGCGGGTCGCTGCCGGCGAGCGCGTGCTCGAGTCGCCCCGACGACGGGTGCCGAGCGGTCCCGGGGTGCGGTGGCCCGGTCGCGCGGAGGGCATCTCGGACCGCCAGTCCGAGATCCTCGCGCTCATCACCCAGGGCAAGCGCAACACGGAGATCGCCGAGCTGACGCACCTCAGCCCGAACACGGTCAAGACCCACATCCGGACGCTCTACAGCAAGATCGGGGCGGAGAACCGGGTCGACGCCGTGCTCTGGGGGACCGAGAACGGGTTCCGGCCGGACCACCGCAGCACCGACCGGTGAGCGTGGTCGTCCAGGACGAGCGTTCCTCGAGGACGAGCGCGGGACGCCGTTAGGCTGACGCGGTGACCAGTGCCGAGGAGTCCGCAGCGGGGACGGAGTCCGTCGTCGTCGACGCATCGGTCGTCGGGCTCGGCATCGTGCTGCGCTCGCTCGCCCCGGCCCTCGAGCACGTCACCCTGCAGCAGTACCGGATCCTCGTGCTGCTCGTGACCCGCGGCCCGATGCGCGCGGGAGACCTGGCCGACGAGCTCGGCCTGCTGCCGTCCGGCATCACGAGGATGGTGGACCGGCTCGTCCGCGACGACTGGGTCAGCAGACGGGTGTCCGGACGCGAGGTCACCGTCACGGCCAAGCCCGCGGCGACCGCCCTCGTCGAGCAGGTGCTCGATCGCCGCGCCGCCGAGTTCCGCGGGGCGCTCCGCCGGATGTCCGAGGACGAGCGGCGGGCGGTGCGACGGGCAGCGGAGGCGCTGGTCCGCTCCGCCACGGCGGCGCCGCTCCTCGATGCGCACCTGCTCCTCGGGACGCACCCGCAGCACTGACGGCGGACGGACGACGCACCCGCAGCACCGACCGCGGGCGGACGACGCACCCGCAGCACTGACCGCGGACGTAGGCTGGCTCGGGTCCGCGGCGCACCGTCGCCGTGACGTGACCACCGGGCCCACGCCCGTCGAACCGGGCCCGGCGCCCCGGGAAGGAACTGCCATGAGCATGGAAGGCGCAGCCTGGAGCTCGCTGTACAAGATCTCGTCGGCGAAGGACAGCGGTCGCGGGTTCTCGCGCGAGTCGTTCCGACGGATCATGACGTTCGCCGTGCCGTACCGGTCGAAGCTGGTCGTCTTCATCCTGCTGTCGGTCGTCGGGGCCTTCCTCGCGGTCGCGACGCCGGTCCTGGCCGGTCGCGTGGTCGACGTGATCGTCGCCCGCGGGGCGCTCGGCACGATCGTCGCGCTGGCCGTCCTGATCGCCGTCGTCGCGGTCGCCGACGCCGGTGCCTCGCTCGCGACGCGCTGGTACTCGGCGCGGATCGGTGAGGGGGTCATCCTCGACCTCCGGACGGCCGTGTTCGACCACGTGCAGAAGATGCCGATCGCGTTCTTCACCCGCACCCGCACGGGAGCGCTCGTCAGCCGGCTCAACAACGACGTGATCGGCGCGCAGCAGGCCTTCAGCGGGACCCTGTCCGGCGTCGTCACGAACCTCGTCGCGCTGATCCTCACCCTGACCGTCATGCTCAGCACGTCGTGGCTCGTGACCGTCCTCGCGGTGGTCATGCTCCCGCTGTTCCTCGTCCCCGCACGTCGGATGGGCACCCGGCTCGCCGCGCTCCGCCGCGAGGCCGCCGACCACAACTCGGCGATGAGCACCCAGATGACCGAGCGCTTCTCGGCCCCCGGCGCAACGCTCGTCAAGCTCTTCGGGCGCCCCGACGAGGAGGCCGA
Source organism: Curtobacterium citri (assembly GCF_030362955.1). NCBI lineage: Bacteria > Bacillati > Actinomycetota > Actinomycetes > Micrococcales > Microbacteriaceae > Curtobacterium > Curtobacterium citri. Next base: position 117,222 of record NZ_JAUCML010000006.1, on the reverse strand, counting down.
GGAGTTCCGGGTCCGCGCGGCCCGGGTCCGCGACATCGGTGTCCGGACGGCGATGCTGCAGTTCGTCTTCGTCACGGCGCTGACCCTCGTGGCCGCGCTCGCCCTCGCGCTCGTCTACGGGCTCGGCGGCGCGCTCGCACTCGGCGGGCAGCTCAACACGGGCGACGTCGTCACCCTGGCGCTCCTGCTCACCCGGCTCTACGCGCCGCTGACCAGCCTGGCGAACGCCCGCGTCGAGATCATGAGCGCGGTGGTGAGCTTCGAGCGGGTGTTCGAGGTGCTCGACCTCCGACCGCTGATCACGGAGAAGCCGGACGCCGTCACGGTCGCCGACGGCCCGGTGGCGGTGGAGTTCGACGACGTGCGCTTCGCCTACCCGTCGGCGGACAAGGTGTCGCTCGCGTCCCTCGAGGAGGTCTCGACGCTGGACACCCGCGGCGGCGAGGAGGTGTTGCACGGCGTCTCGTTCCGGATCGAACCGGGACAGACGGTCGCCCTCGTCGGCACGTCCGGCGCGGGAAAGTCGACCGTCGCCCAGTTGCTCGCACGCCTCTACGACGTCGACAGCGGCGCCGTCCGGCTCGGCGGCACGGACGTCCGCGACGTCAGCTTCGCCTCCATGCGCAACACCCTCGGCATGGTGACCCAGGACGGGCACCTGTTCCACGAGACGATCCTCGCCAACCTGCGGCTCGCCCGACCGGAGGCGACCGTCGACGAGGTCTGGGACGCCGTCCGCCGGGCACGGCTCGAGCCGCTCGTCCGGTCGCTGCCCGACCAGCTGGACACCATGGTGGGGGAGCGCGGCTACCGCCTGTCGGGTGGTGAGCGGCAGCGCATGACGATCGCGCGCCTCCTCCTCGCCCAGCCGCGCGTGGTGATCCTCGACGAGGCGACCGCGGCACTCGACTCCACGTCGGAGGCGGCCGTGCAGGCCGCGCTGAGCGAGGCGCTCGAGGGGCGCACCGCGATGGTCATCGCCCACCGCCTGTCGACCATCCGGAGTGCGGACCTGATCCTCGTCGTCGAGGACGGCTCGATCGTGGAGCGCGGCACGCACGAGCAACTGCTCGCCGCGGGCGGCCGGTACGAGGAGCTGCACCGGACCCAGTTCGCCGTCCAGCAGGACGCCGTCGCGCAGGACGCGGAGCTGCCTGCCTGACGCCGTCGGGAGCGGACCGACGGACGGACGGGAGGCGCGTGGCTAGGCCGCCACGCGCCTCCCGTCCGTCACCGGTCGCGTCGGGACGCGATCAGTCCCAGATCGAGATCCAGTCGATGTCGACGTGGCCGTCGGCCCACCACGGGACGTCGCCGGTGATCGCGGTCTCGGCCTGCAGCGTCACGCGCATCGGGTCCTTCGGCACACCCGACCAGGTCTGCGAGACGAGCTGGTCGTCCCAGTAGAAGCGGACCACGCCGTGGTCCCACTCGGTCGTCGCGACGTGGTACCCGCTGCTCTGCGTCGTCGACGTGTGCTGCTGCACGCTCGAGTCGAAGCGCATCATGCCCCGGGACCACGTCCCGGGGATGGCCGCTGCGGGGCGCACCGTGCTGTCGAGGTCGCCCTCGGGCCAGTCGATCTCGCCCTTGTTCCAGTCGTCGTCGGTGGGCCAGAGCATGCCGACGAACTTGTAGCCGGGCGTGTCCGTCGTCTTGTAGCGGATCGAGACCCGGCCGGTCTCGTGCGGCGCGTACCCGTCGGGCAGCACGGTGGCGACGAGCGGGCGCCCGTTCTCCGTGTGCAGTCGGAAGTCGAGGTTGCCGTTGCTGACGCTGAGCACCTTGTCGGGGGCGTAGTACCCGCGCCCGCTGGTGTCCGAGTAGCCGGAGTAGGCCTCCATCTCCGGGTACTCCCGTAGGACGCTGCCCAGGCGGGCGTCCCGGTCGAAGTCCTCCGCGTACGACTGCTTCCAGGTGCGGCCGTTCGAGTACAGGTCGCCCTTCGGCATCGCGGTGAGCGAGTCCGTCGCCGCCTCCGAGGGTGTCGCCTGCTGCGTCATGCCGATGACGAGTGCCCCGGCCGCCGCGAACGCCGCGCCGGTGGCGATGCGACGCTTCCGGCGCCCGCTCGTGTTCCGTGTGTCGTTCTTCATGTGAGTAGTTGATTCCCTGTCGTTTCCCTGAGCGCGGCCCTCCGGTGGGGCGCAGCGCGGCCGAACGGTACCTTCTGTGCCACCCCCGAACGGGGGGAAGAAGGTGTCGCGTCACCCTCGCGCTGTCCCCCTTTCGCCCCACTCCCCAGGCTGGGAGCGGGCACTGGCGGCTGAGCACATCTTCAGGACACGGCTCCGAAGGTTCAGTTCCCGAGTCCGGCGACGAGGTTCACGACGCTCGCGATGACGACGGTCCCGAAGAAGAACGAGAGCAGCGCGTGCCGGAGCGTCACCACCCGGATCCTGCTCGCCGTGATCGAGGTGTCCGACACCTGGTACGTCATCCCCACCGTCAGGGCGAAGTAGGCGAAGTCCGAGTACCGCGGGGGTTCCTGCTGGTTGAAGTCGATGCCGCCCGGGGTCCCGCTGTACCAGAGCTCGGCGTAGCGCAGGGTGAACAGGGTCTGCACGAGCATCCACGACAGGGCCACGCTGACCACGCCGAGTGCTGCTGCGAGGTCCTGCGACGGACCGTGCAGCCCCTTCGCGGTGCTGAGCACGACCAGGAGCGCGACGACGCTCGCACCGGCGGCACCAACGAGCAGCAGGTCGGAGACCGTCCGCCGCGGGTCCTCCCGCGAGGCGAGCCGCGCGGTCCGGTCGGCGTCCGCCCGGAGCAGGGGCAGCGCGGTGACGACGTACACCGCGCACGCGGCCGCCCACCCGATCGACGCCGCCCAGCGCGGACCGACCGTGACGCTCGTGACGCCCGCGACGACGGCGCCGACCACCACCGTCAGGACGAGGCGGTCCCGGTAGCGGCGGGTCCGGCCGACGTGCGGTGGGGCTGACGGCGGCGGGGTGGACGGGGACGCGGGCTGGCTCACGCCGCGCAGCCTCCCGCCGCCGGCCGCCAGGCAGCCGGGACGGTGGCCGGCGGGGCTGAGGGTGTGTCCAGCAGGACGGCCGTCGGGACGCACCGGAGCAGCCCGGCGATCGGTGCCACGGCTGCAGCGGGTGGGCGGGCGGAGCGGCGGTCAGGGACGTGTCGGCGCGCGGAGCGCCCGCCAGCTCACCGCACCCGCGGCGGCCGCGGCGGCCGCGAGTACCGCGATCGCGCCGGGCGGGGTCGCTCCGGTCAGGCGGCGCCGTCCGACCCTGCCGTCAGCAGGGCGACCGCCTCCCGCACCGCCGTCGGCGCCCCGGCCAGGTGCCAGTCGTGGCCGTGCGCCGTCACGATCGTCGCCACCCCGCCGGCGCCCTCGACGAGCGCCCGCCCGGGCAACCAGTCCCAGTCGGCGCAGTCCGTCTGGACCCAGAGCCCGATCCGGCCCGCGGCCACGTCGACGAGGTCGCACGACCCGGATCCGCTGATCCGGATCGTCGCCGCGGCGCCGAGCAGCGCGAACACCGTGGGCGCCGCGTCGTCGCGGAGGTGTGAGGCGTTCAGGAAGGTCGCGACGCTGCCGGTGCCGAGTGCCACGTCGGGCACGTCCGGGACCGGCTCACCGTCGCGCGTCGTCCGGCCGTCGGACGCGACCCAGGTCTCGTCGGGCAGGTGTCGCCGGACCGCACCGACACGCAGCACGCCGTCGACCTCGAGCGACACCGCGCTGCACCACGCCGGCAGTCCGGCGACGTAGTTGAACGTGCCGTCGATCGGGTCCACCGTCCAGCGCCGTCCGGTGGCCGCCTCGACCTGCGCGCCCTCCTCGCCGAGCACCCCGTCGTCGGGCCGGTGCTCCCGGAGCAGCCGGCGCACGAGGTCCTCCGCGGCACGGTCGGCTGCCGTGACGAGGTCGGCGGCCGAGGTCTTGCGCTCGGCCGCGGTGCCGGTGGTGCGCATCTCGGCGGCGAGTCGGGCGGCGTCGGTCACGAGGGTGGCGGCGAGGGCGTGGTCGTCCATCCGGTCACGGTACCGGGCACCGTCCCTCGGACCGGGCGGGGCGCACGGGTGCCGTACGGAAGCGCCGGTCGTCCGTCAGGGAGCCGTCAGGACCGGCACGGCGCGGCGCGCGCGGCACGAGGCTGGCCGTCGTGGACATGCACCGAGAACGACCGCCGCACCGTGTCGCACGGACCGGCTGGCACCCCTGGGGCCGCTGCGCCGTGCAGCCCGTCACCCGCGCCCTGTGGAGCGGCCGCACGCTCGAGGTCCACCCGCCGGGCACCACGACCGGCGAGCACCTCCTGCTGCGGGCGCTGCAGGCGTGGGCGGTCGGCGGAGCCGTCGGCGCGGTGGGCCTCGTCGTCGCGGCACACGAGGCACCGGTGGTCGGGGTCGTGCTCGCGGTCGTCGTCTACGTCGCCGGGTTCGTGGTCCTCGCCCGGGCCACCCGTCGGTTCCGTCCCGGCGTCCGGACGCTGACGGTGACGGTCTTCCACGGCAACGGCCGCCCGGAGGTGCACGGCGACGTGCGGCTCCTCGAGACCTCGCTCGACCTGCTCTGCCTCGCCGAGACCGCCGTGCGGCGCGGGCAGCTCTCCCGCGTCGAGTACGAGGCGATCTGGGGGCAGGTCTGGGCGGCGATGCCCGCTCGGCCGCAGCGGGTGGAGCACCGCTCCGGCGCGCGGACGACTCGTCGGACGGCCCACTCGTGACCGCCGTCGTGGGGACGGCGACCGGGCCGGTCGACCCGGACCCGGAGGACCTGACGGTGGTGCTCGGCTACGACTGAGCGGGCAGCGGTCGTGGCCAGCCCGACCGCTCGTCGGACGGGAGGCGCGTGGCGGCCCCGCCACGCGCCTCCCGTCCGTCCTCGTCGCGCTACAGCACCGCCTTCGGCACCCGGTGCAGCGTCACCGCCCCGACGGCCGCGAAGGGGTGCAGCGGGTCCGGGTCGCCCGACCCGGTCGGCCCGCCGAGCTTCGAGTCGCCGACGGCGCTGAGCACCGCGTACGCGTCGTCGGCGCTCCACCCGTGCTCGTCGACGAGGAAGGCGAAGGCGTCCTCGTACCCGCGCCGGACGCTCTCCTGCACCGGGTCGCCGAGGCCGACGAAGAGCCACTCGTCGTCGGTCTCGATCCGCGGTGCCCGGAGCACGGGGCCGCCCCGCACGAGGTCGACGGACACGATCGCCGTGCCCTGCGCCTCGATCGCGACGAAGGACGACTCGCCCTCGGCCATGATCGCGTGGACGTCCCCGATGGACAGCAGGGCGCCGGGAACCCGGACGGGCAGGTACACGGTCGAGCCGGGCCGGGCCTCGGTGACGTCCATGTTCCCGCCCTCGGCGTACGCCGGCATGATCGTCGAGTTCGTCCCGGTCGCCGGTGCGACGCCGATGCAGCCGATCATCGGCCGGACGGGGAACGCGTGCCGGTCGGTGACGTGGACGACGCCGTCCTCGATCGGGCAGCGGCGGGCGAACACCCCCTCGGGCATGACGTGCTGGAGCGCCCCGGAGCCGGGGAGCGACACCGACCAGCCGTGGGTCGTGAGCTGGATGTCGTGGATGTGCACGGCGAGGGTGTCGCCCGGCATCGCCCCCTCGACGAAGACGGGTCCGGTGACCGGGTTGATCGGGGCCTGCAACTGCGCCAGGTCGTGGTGCCGGTCGAGCTCGGCGTAGACGGCGTCGGTCGTCTCGAAGCCGATCGTCTCGCCGGTGCCGGGCGTGATGCGGAGCACGGGCTCGCGGGCGGGGTCGAACCCGGGGACGCCGAGGGTGTTCGGCAGGTGGTGGTCGGGGGTCATGCGGGGTCTCCTTCGGAGCCGACCTCGGTGGATCGGCCGGTCGAGCGGTAGTAGAGGAAGACCGCGGCACCGACGACGAGCCAGATGATCCCGCCGACCTTCGCCTCGACCGCGGCGTTGAGCAGCACGTACCCGATGATGAGGAAGCCGATCAGCGGCACGACCAGGTGCAGCAGCCAGTTCCGCGACCTCCCCTTCACGACGTGGTGCACGAACACCGACACGTGCAGGAGCATGAAGCCGAACAGCGCGCCGAAGTTCACCAGCGACGAGATCGTGTCGATCTGTCCGACGAAGAACAGCACGAGGATCGCGGACAGCACCGACACGACGATGATCGCGTTCTGCGGCACCAGGCGGCCGTTCAACCTGTGCAGGAACGCCGGGAGTTGTCGGTCGCGGCTCATGGAGAAGAGCAGGCGGCTCGTCGCGGCCTGCGCGGCCATCGCGTTGGCGATGCCGACCGCGAGGACGTTCACCGCGAAGAACGCGGTCGCCCACCCGCTCGACGAGGCCTGCTCGACGATGGTGAAGAACGCGTTGCCGGCCTCGCCCTCGGGGAACGCGTCCCGCCCGGCGGCGAGGGCCGAGGCGAGCCAGGTCTGCAGGACGAACAGGAACGCGACGATCACGAGCGCGAGGATCATCGCGGTGCCGGCACCGCCGCGGCGACCGGTCGACTCCTCGGACAGCGTCGAGATGCCGTCGAAGCCGAGGAAGCTCAGCACCGCGATCGACAGGGCGCTGGCGATGAGCGGTGCGGAGACCTTCGACGGGTCCCAGACCTGGTCGGTGCTGAACGAGGCGCCGGGGACCGTGCCGCCGGTCAGGGCGACGATCGCGATCACGACGAAGATCGCCACGAACACGAGCTCGATCAGCAGGAACACCCGGTTCGCGACCTTGAGCGACGAGACGCCGAGCAGGTTGATCACCGTGTTGATCGCGACGAACACGAGCGCCCACAGCCAACGGGGCGTGCCGGGGAAGATGCCGACCATGCTCTCGGCCGCGAACACGTAGAGCAGCGTCGGGACGAGCAGGTAGTCGAGCAGGATCGCCCAGCCGGCGAAGAACCCGGCGGTCGGGTGGATGCCACGGCCGACGTACGAGAACACGCTGCCGGCGAGGGGGATCGACTTCGCCATCTGCGCGTAGGCGAGTGCGGTGAAGATCATCGCGACGAGGCCGACGATGTACACGAGCGGGACCATGCCGCTCGAGGCGTTGTAGACGGTGCCGAAGATCGCCCACGGGGCGATCGGCACCATGAAGACGAGCCCGTAGACGAGCAGGTCGGTGGTGGAGACGGAGCGCTTGAGCTCCTGCTTGTAGCCGTAGGCCTCGAGCTGCTGCTGTGCAGAGAGCTCGCTGTGCTGCTGCGACATCGTGGTTCCGTTCGGGGAGACGGTGCGTGGGAAGGGGGTGCCGGACGCCGGGCGCGTGGCTGGGTGGGCGCGCCGGTCGGGTCCGGAGGGGCGGCGGCCGGGAGGCGCGTGGCGGGGTGGGTGCGCGCCTCCCGGCTGGCGGGTCGGTCGGGTCAGCCGGTGGGCTGGTCGTCGTGCTCGGCGAGGAAGGCCGCGATCACGCGGCGGAACTCCTCGGGCTGCTCCAGGTGCGAGCAGTGGCTCGCGCCGGGGAAGACGTGCTGGCGGACGTCGGCGATGCGCTCGACGAAGGGCTGCCAGGTGGCGGGGGTGGCCTCGTCGTGCTCGCCGGCGACGACGAGGGTCGGGGTGACCACGCGGTCGAGGCGGTCGACGACGGTCCAGTCGCGCATCGTGCCGATGACGTGGAACTCGTTCGGGCCGTTCATGGTGTGGTAGACCGTCGGCTCCTGCTCCATCTGCGTCTCGGAGTCCACGAAGTCCTGCGGCATGGGGACGACGCGGCAGACGTGGCGCTCGTAGAAGACCTGCGTGGCGGCGAGGTACTCGGGGTCGTCGACGGTGCCGGCGTCCTCGTGACGGGTGAGGGCGTCCTGCACGTCCTGCGGCAGCTGCGCCCGGAGCTCGGCCGCGCCGTCCACCCAGAGCTGCATCGACGCGGGGGAGTTGCAGATCGCGAGCGACCGCAGGTGCTCCGGCTGTCGGACCGCGATCTCCGACCCGAGCATGCCGCCCCACGACTGGCCGAGGACGTGGTGCTCGCCGAGCCCGAGGTGCTCGACCAGGTCGGTGTACTCGTCGACGAACAGCTGCGGCGTCCACGAGTCGACCGGGGCATCCGGGCGGTGGGAGCTCCGGCCGCAGCCGAACTGGTCGTGGTGCACCACGGTGCGGCCGGTCTCGTCGGCCAGGGCCGCGAGGTTCCGGAGGTAGTCGTGCGCCATGCCGGGGCCGCCGTGCAGGACGACGAGGGGCAGCGCACCCGGCACCGGAGTGTCCGGTTCGGTGACGCGGTACCAGGTGTGGCCGTCGCGGAACGGCATCGTGCCTTCGGTGATGCGGGACATGACGCACAGCATGGCCCGCCCAAAGGTTCCCTGCAATACCTTTCCTGGTCCCGTAACGTGGACGAAACGCAGGGAGGGGCAGGAGTGCCAGATCGCGCGACGGAGACCCGGGTCGACGAGGTCGAGGACCGGCTCGTCACGGCCGTGGCCGTCGGGGAGTACCTGCCCGCGTCACGGCTCCCGCCGGAGCGCGAGCTCGCGGTGCTCCTCGGGGTCGGACGCGTGACGGTCCGCGCCGCACTCGCCCGGCTCGTCGACCGCGGCCTGCTCGAGACCCGACGCGGCCGCGGCGGCGGCACCTTCGTGCGGACGCAGTGGCCCGACACGTCGTCGGACGCCGTCGGACGGACGCTCCTGGCGCGCTGGGCGGGCATCCGCGACACCGCCGACGCGATCGCACTGCTGCACGGTGCGCTCGCCACCGCCGCCGCCGAGCGCATCGGCGACGACGGACGAGCGGCGCTCCGCGACCGGCTGGACGCCTTCCGGGCGGCCGCCTCCGGGTTCGAGAAGCAGCAGGCGGACGCCGTCCTGCACCGTACGATCATCGACGCCGCGGGCAACGAGGTGCTCGCCGCTACGCTCGCCGGACTCGAGTCGCAGGTGTCCATCGCCGCACCCGCGCACCTGTGGGGCACGGCCGAGGGCATGGCGGAGATGGAGGCGCGGGCGCTCCGGGAGCACGAGGAGCTCGTCGACGCGGTCTGCGACGGCCGTCCGGTGGACGCCGGGGTGGTGGCCCGTCGGCACGTGGGGATCGACCTCGAGCTGCTCGAGCGGGCGATGTTGCGGGCGGGGCAGGTGCCGCGGGGTTGACCCGGTCGTGCTCGGTGCCGCGCGTCGCTGCGGGCGGCAGCGGTGTCGGGCATGATTGCGGCACGGAAGGAGCGCACGTGGCGGACATCCTGGTGGTGGAGGACGATCCGGAGATGGGTGCGCTCGTCGAACGGGGCCTGGTCGGCGAGGGACACCGCGTGACCCTGGTCACGGACGGGGTCGCCGCGCTCGTCGCCGCCGCAGCGCACCGGTTCGACGCCGCCGCGATCGACGTCATGCTGCCCGAGATGAGCGGCTTCGAGGTGTGCCGCCGACTGCGCGAGACGGGTCAGGAACTCCCGGTGATCCTCGTCACCGCCCGCGACGCCGTCGACGACCGGGTCTTCGGGCTCGACGCGGGAGCGGACGACTACCTGACGAAGCCGTTCGCGATCGCGGAGCTCAACGCACGCCTGCGCGCCCACCTCCGACGCCGAGCCGCCGGGTCGGCCACGGTGGTCGAGGCCGGGCACGTCCGGCTCGACACCGTCACCGTCCGGGCGACGGTCGCCGGCCGCGACCTGCCGCTCAGCGTCAAGGAGTTCTCGCTCCTGCGGTTCCTGGCCCAGGGGTCCCCGGAGACCCGGTCCCGTGCCGAGGTGCTCCGGGAGGTCTGGGGGAGCGCCGAGCACTTCGACCCGACGATCGTCGACCAGTACGTCAGCTACGTCCGCAAGAAGCTCCACGCATCGGGAGCCGACGTCGTCATCCGCACGGTCCGGGGCGTCGGGTACGCGCTCGACGTCGTGCCACTGCCGTGAGGTGGGTGCGGCGCCTGTCGGTCCGCGCGCGCATCACGATCGGGAGCACGCTCGTCGGCGCGGTGGTCCTCACCCTGGTCGCACTCGTCCTGCACGTGCAGGTGCAGGAGGCCACGCTGGCGACCGACCGGTCCCTCGCCGCCGGTGACGGTGCGTCCTTCGTCGCCGACCTGCGGAGCAATCCCGGTGAGACGCCGGACCGTCCGTCCGAGGGCGTCCTCGTCGGCATCCGCGACGACGACGGCACGTGGCTGCTCGACACGCTCCCCGCCGACGTGCGAGGCGCACTGCCCCCGGGCGTCCCGCGCGAGCCGACCACGAGGCGCGTCGGGAGCGGCCACCGGCAGGCCACGGTCGTCGGGACACCGGTCCGGACCGCCGTCGGCGACTTCGTGGTGTGGTCCGCGCACGACGGGCGCGCCGGGCACCAGACTGTCGAGCGCTTCGACCGGTCGCTCGTGACGGGCACGCTGCTCGCCCTCGCCGCGTCCGCGGTCGGCGCGTGGTTGCTGTCCACCGTGGCCCTCCGACCGGTCACCAGGATGCGCCGGACGGCGGAGGCGCTGCGTCGTGGCGACACGAGCCTCGGGGACGCCACGGGGCACCTGCCGGTCGGGCCCTCCGACGACGAACTCGCCGACCTCGCCCGCACGCTCAACGCGTTCCTCGACCGGCAGCGCGTCGACGCCGCCCGCGAACGCCGCATGGTGTCGGACGCCAGCCACGAGCTCCGGACACCCCTCGCCGCGCTGACCGCACGGCTCGAGCTGGCGCACCGGGCGTCGGGGGACGCCGTCGCGCTCGAGCGGGAGCTGTCGGCAGCCGAGGCGGACGCCGCGCGGCTCGTCGCCCTCGCCGAGACGATGCTCGAGCTCAGCCGGCTCGACGAGGTCCGGCCGGCGCCGACCACCCCTGCCTCGGCGCTCGTGACGGAGCTGATGGGGTGCGTCGACCGGGCTCGGGCGATCGCCGGCGCGGGGGACGTCGACTTCTCCGTGCGGGTCGCGGACCCGGCCGTCGTGTACGCGGTGACACCCGCTGGGTTCGGCCGGGTCGTCGACAACCTCGTGGCGAACGCCGTCGCGTCGGGAGCGGCCGACGTCGAGGTGCGGATCGCGCTCGACCAGCAGACCGACGGCGTCCTCGTCCTGACCGTCCGCGACGACGGCCCCGGTGTGCCGGACTCGTTCCTGCCGCGCGCGTTCGACCGCTTCACCCGCGCCGACGAGGCCCGGAGGACGACCCTCGGCGGCAGCGGCCTCGGGCTCGCGCTGGTGCGCGGCACCGCCGAACGTGCCGGCGGGTCCGCGTCGCTCGAGAACGGCCCGGACGGAGGCGCGGTGGCCCGCGTCCACCTGCCCGCGCGCTGACCGCCGGGTCCACGCGCCTCCGTTCGAGGACTCGAACGAAGGACCTGGCTCGTTCCGGGCTGCTTCATGGCGGCGGTGTCGACGCTGGGAGGCACCCGATCACCCGCTGGAGAGGACCGAGACGATGATCGACACCGCTCGCCCCGCCGCCCACGAGCCCCACCCCACCGCGCGGCGCTCCCCCCGGCCCCCGACGGAGCCACTGCCGGCCGCCGCACGCCGTCGTCGACGAGACGGATGCCGCCGAGCCGCCGCGGGTGACCTGCTCGGCGTGGCCGCGTGGGCGTCGGCCGCCGTCGCGGTCGCCCTCTGGCTCGCGTCCCCGGGGTCGCACGCGGTGTCCGGCCTCGGCGGCTGGCTCACGGACGCCGGGATCGTCGCCGGCCTCGTCGCGACCGACCTGGTGCTCGTCATGCTCGTGCTCGCCGCACGGGTGCCGCTGCTCGACCGCGTGTTCGGCCAGGACACCGCGATCGCCGTGCACCGGTCGCTCGGCAAGCCCGTGCTGTACCTGCTGCTCGCCCACGGCGCGCTCCTCACGCTCGGGTACGGCACGGCGTCCGGCAGCGGACCGGTCGCCGAGACCGTCTCGCTGTTCTCGACGCCGGACGTGCCGCTGGCCTACCTCGGACTCGGGCTGTTCCTCGTGGTCGTGGTGTCCTCGGTGGTCGCCGTCCGCCGGCACCTGCCCTACGAGGTCTGGCACGTGGTGCACCTGCTCAGCTACGCCGCCGTGCTCGTGGCCCTGCCGCACATGCTCAGCGCCGGCAGCGTCCTCGGACAGGGCACCTGGCAGCGCGTCTACTGGATCGCCGCGTACGTCGTCGCGCTCGGCCTCGTCGCCCTGTACCGCTTCGCGGTGCCGCTCGTGGTGACCCTGCGACACCGGATCCGGGTCGTCGCCGTGGAGCCGATCGCCCCCGGCGTCGTCTCCGTCCACCTGTCGGGGCGGGACCTCGACCGTCTCGGGGTCCGTGGCGGTCAGTACGGGGTCTGGCGCTTCTGGTCCGCGACGACCTGGTGGCACGCCCACCCGGTGTCCTTCTCGGCGGTACCCGGTACGGACCGTGCGCGCATCACCGTGCGCGAGCTCGGCGCGGGGTCGGCGCGGCTCGCTCGCCTCCGTCCCGGGACCGCCGTGTCGCTCGAGGGTCCGTACGGGCTCTTCACCGACGTCGCTCGGACGGCTCCGTACCTCGCACTCGTCGCCTCCGGCATCGGGATCACGCCCGTCCGGGCGCTCCTCGAGGACACCGACCTGCGTCCGGGGGAGGCGACGGTGCTCCTGCGCGGCACCGACGCGTCCCAGCAGTACCTGTGGCAGGAGACCGCGGAGCTCGCGGCCGCGACCGGGACCACGCTGTACGCGATGGTCGGGCACCGGGCGCGTTCCCGGGCGAGCTGGGCCACCGAGGAGGACCTGCGCCGGGGGGTGACCCTGCTGTCGGTGTTCCCGCGGCTCCTCGAGTCGGACCTATACGTCTGCGGACCGCAGGCGTGGTCCGACCTGGTGGTCCGGGAGGCGCGGCTCGCCGGTGTGCCCGAGCACCGCATCCACCAGGAACGGTTCGGGTCGTGAGGGCCCGTGTGGTCGCCGGCGGCATCGTGTCCTCGGCCGCGGTGCTCGTCATCGGCTGGCAGCTCGGCGGGCAGCCGGCCCTGACCGCGCCGGCGCAGCAGGGTACGAGCGCCGGCACGCAGACCGGAGGGACCGGCAGCGCATCGTCCGGTAGCACGTCGTCGGGCACGTCGGGCACGTCCGGCAGCGGGTCGTCGGGCAGCGGGTCGTCCGGCAGCGGGTCGTCCGGCAGCGGGTCGTCCGGCGGTACGGAGTCCGGCGGTTCGGCCGCCTCCGCAACCTTCACCGGCGCCGTGGCCCAGACGCAGTACGGCGACGTGCAGGTCCAGGTCACCGTCGCGGGCGGCAGGATCACCGACGTGACCGCGCTGCACCTCACCGACCGCGACGGTCGATCGGTCGCGATCAGCCAGCAGGCCGCACCGATCCTCCGGCAGGAGGCGCTGCAGGCGCAGTCGGCGCAGATCCAGGCCGTCAGCGGGGCCACCTTCACCAGCGAGGGCTACACGACGTCGCTGCAGTCCGCCCTCGACCAGGCCGGCCTGTGACCGTCACGACCTTCGCGACGATGGGCACGGTCGTCAGCCTCCGGGGTGCCACCCCGGAGGCCGCGGCCGCGGTCCGCGCGGTCTTCGCGGGGTACGACCACCGGTACAGCCTGTACGACCCCGCGTCGGTGCTCAGCCGGATCGCCGCGGGGAGTCTCCGGCTGCCCGACGCTCCGGCACAGGTCCGGGACGTCTACGCACTCGCGCTCGAGTGGCGTGACCGCACCGGCGGCGCCTTCACACCGCACCGCCCGGACGGGGTCGTCGACCTGTCCGGGGTCGTCAAGGCGCTCGCGGTCCGCGATGCGGGCGCCGTCCTCGACGGCTGCGCCGACGACTGGATGATCAGCGCGGGCGGCGACGTGCTGGTGCGCGGACGACACCGCCCCGACGATCCGTGGTCGGTCGGTGTCGTCGACCCCGAGCGGCGTGACACCGTGATCGGCGTGGTGCGCCTCGACGGGTCGAGGCGATCGGTGTGCACCTCGGGTACGGCCGAACGCGGCGAGCACGTCTGGCGCCGGAGCACGCCCGTGTTCGTGCAGGCGACCGTGATCGCCGACGACGTCGTGACCGCCGACGTGCTGGCGACGGCGATCGTGGCCGGCGACGAGGACGACCTCCGCCGGCTCACCGCGGACGGAGCGGTGGACGTGCTGGCCTCCGCCGTCGACGGGACGGTCTGGGCGACGCCCGGTGCGGCAGGGGTCGTGGGCTCGACCATCCCGCCGACCGGGGGCGGCGGGGAGTCGGCGAGCAGCGCCTCCTCGGCGTGAGTGGTGTCGGGGTCGGCGTGTTCAGGGCGCCGAGGTGCCGGGTAGTTGCCCGTAGGTGTCCTCGTCGACCGGCTCGAGCCACTCGTTGCGCACGTCCGGACCGGGCGTGATGAAGGCGATGTGGGAGAACCAGGAGTCGGCCTTCGCACCGTGCCAGTGCTTGGTCCCGGCACGGACGCGGACGGTGGTGCCCGGGGTCATGCTGACGGGGTCGGAGCCTTCGGCCTGGTACCAGCCGGAGCCGGCGGTGCAGAGGAGGATCTGGTCGCCGCCGCCGGTGCCGTGGTGCACGTGCCAGTCGTTGCGGCAGCCGGGTTCGAAGGTGACGTTGCTGACGACGGGTACACCGTCGGTGAGGGGCGCGAGGTAGCTCCGGCCGGTGAAGTACTGGGCGTAGGCGTCGTTCTCCTCGCCGATCGGGAACGGTTGCTCGAACGTCACGTCGGTCATGCGGGGCTCCTCGTCGCGCTCTCGCTGGGCTGCAGGGTCGGCGGTCATGTCCCGACCGTACGACTGCGGGGAGCCCGCTGGGAGGGGCTGTCGTCACCTCCCTCGGGGAGCCGGTCATTTCGTGCTCGTGGCAGCGGTCGGGGTGGTCCCGCCGGCGCCGCGGTGGTCGCCGTGTCGGATGATGGGTCGGTGAACCGGACCGATCGTCTCTACGGCCTCGTGGAGGAACTGCGCGCCGCGTCACCGCGGCCACGGAGCGCGCGACGGCTCGCGGAACGCTTCGAGGTGTCCGTCCGGACCATCGAGCGGGACCTCGCAGCACTGCAGTCGTCGGGACTGCCGATCTGGGCGGAACCCGGACGGACCGGCGGCTACGTCATCGACGCGTCGGCGACGCTCGGCCCGGCGGGGTTCACGCCGGACGAGGCCCTCGCGGTGCTGATCGGGCTCGGCGCGCTCCGTCACAGCCCGTTCCGCCACTCCGCTCGGACCGCCGCTCGGAAGCTGCTCGCGGTCATGCCGGACCCGGAAGCGGCGCGCGCCAGCGCCTTCGCAGCCCGGGTGCACTTCCTCGAGAGCGAGGAGGAGCCGGCCGCGCCGGTCGAGTTCGCCGAGGCACTGCGCGCCGACCGCGTCGTGCAGCTGCACTACCTGGACGCCGCCGGTGCGGAGACCAGTCGCGACGTCGAGCCGTTGGGGTCGATCGAGAAGGACGGGCAGTGGTACCTCATCGCCTGGTGCCGACTCCGCGACGGAGTGCGGGCATTCCGTGCCGACCGGATGCGCTCGATCAGGGTGACCGACGAGCGACCGCAAATGCGCGCACTCCGTGCCGAGGACCTCGCGATCCAGTACGGACGGCTCCGGTCCGTCGTCGACGACTTATCACCGACACCGATCCCGGGAACACCGATCTCGGGGACACCGATCTCGGAAACACCGACAGGACGCTGTCGCGACGACCGGCGACGCTGGTGGGACACCATCAGCACCACCGAAGGAGCCCCATGTCGTTCGCATCCGTCCGCATCGTCACCGACGACCTCGACGGTCTCGTCACGTTCTACGAGAACCTCACCGGTCAGCGAGCGGAGCGCCCCGCTCCGGTCTTCGCGCAGTTCGGCGGCACCGGCGCCGTCCTCGCGATCGCCAGCACCGCGACCGTCGCGATGCTCGGCGGCGCGCTCGTCCCGGCGACGAACCGCTCCGTGTTCATCGAGTTCGAGGTCGCCGACGTCGACGGTGACTTCGCCCGGCTCCAGCCCGCGCCGGAGGACGTCGTGCTCGCACCGACCACGATGCCGTGGGGCAACCGCTCGGCACTCGTGCGGGATCCCGACGGCAACGTCGTCAACCTGTTCAGCAGGCCGACGACTGCGGAGTCGGAGCACTGACTTCCGCGTGAGAAGGTGACGCCGTGGCATCTGCGGAGGACCTCGGACTGATCGAGGACGAAGTACAGCTCGTGCTCGCGGGCCTGCGGGAATGGGGCGGACCAGTACACCTCACCGAGACCCTGGCCCGGGCGTTCGGCTTCGCGGGTGCAACGGACTTCTTCGAGCAGAGCCGGAGGATCCGGGAGTCGCTCGAACGCGGCGCGGCGTTGCCGCCGACCGACTGGCGTCGGGCGCTCCTGGCGACGGAGGTGGCCTTCGCTTCAGACGTCGTCGGGTCGGGGGTCGACTGGGAGACGACGACCGGTGTCCCTGACGCCGTCGCACTCACGCTCCTACGGAGCGTGCAGCGGAAGATCCGGCACTGAGACGGTCGTCCTCCTCCGCCGACGGCGCGCGCGGAGGATGACGAGCAGCAGCACGAACCCGACCGCGCTGCTGACGAGGATGCTCAGCCCCACCTGCACCGTGACGAACGTCCGGTGGCCGAAGAGTGCATCGAGCAGGAGGCCGATGCCGACTGCGAACCCGGCGATCAGCGCTGCGCACACCGGTTCGAGCCAGAGCGGCGACAGCAACGATGCTCGGTCGACGGGGAGATCCTGGTCCAGTCGCTCCCGGTGCGTCCTTCTCCCGGTCGCGGACGGTGATGCCGATCGTCGGACCCCACAGGGCGATGACCGCTTGCCCACCCTCGGGGTCCAGCAGGATCAGCACGACCATCGTCGCCGCCGCGCCGATCAGGTACCACCAGGGGAAGACGCGGCGCAGCGGTACTGCCCAGCGGCCGTCCGGCCCCGTCCCGTCGTTCCTCACGACTGCGTGTCTACACGGGACCTGATCGCATCGATGCGTCCGGGGGTCCGTGGCCGACCGGCGGCCGTGCGACGATCCCCGGGTGACGAAGCTCTCGCAGGACGCCTGGCCCGAACTGTCCGGCCTGATCGCTGCGGCACCGGCCGCGCAGGTCCTCGAGGGTGGGTCCGCCGCAGACCGGGCACACCTCGGTCTCACCGAACGGTCGTACCTCGGCGCCCTGATCGCGCACACCGGGGGGATCACCGTCGACCACGGCTGGCTCCGCCTCCTCGGCGGTGCCGGGGGACGGCTCCCGTCGGTGCTGGACGCCCACACGGACTCGTCGGGACGGTGCGTCGTCGGCTTCGACGTGCTCGGTGGCGTGTTCGCGCTCGACGGCGGCTCGCTCGGTGTCGGAGACGGGCGCGTGTACTACTTCGCCCCCGACAGCCTCCGGTGGGAAGGCCTCGACCTCACGCACAGCGAGTTCCTCACGGCGATGCTCACCGACGCGATCGGGCACTTCTACGGATCGCTCCGGTGGGACGGATGGGCTGCTGACGTCGCTGCCCTCGCGCTCGACCGCGGCTTCTCGATGTACCCGCCGCTCTGGTCCGCGGAGGGCAAGGACCCGAACGCGAGCGACCGGCGGGACGTCCCGATGACGGAGGTCGCGCGCGATCACTGGCCGGCGGCGACGTCGGAACGGTCGGACGGACGTGGCTGAGACGTGATCAGACGACGGGCCGTCATCGGTCGCGAAGGCCGGTGCCGCTGCGGACGCTGCGCGACGCCGCGGTCGACGGCGTCCTCGACATCTGGGGCGCCGCGGCCCCCGGAACCGCAGCGGCCCGAGCCGCCCCGTGGCGGACTCAGGGCGGCGTCGACCCCTCGAGCCGCGCCTCCTCGGCGTCGTACCCCGCACGGACCTGCCGGAGCACCAGGTCGTCTATCTCGTCCGCGTCGCGGAGCCGCAGGAGCGTCGCCGCCTTGTGCCGGACCAGCGCGAGCTCGAGCGCGACCGTGGTGTCGTGCCGCTGCAGCGCCGGGTGGTCGTCGTCGTCCTCCTCGCGGGCCTGGATGACGTCGAGGTGCGCCTCGAGGTCCTTCCGCACCCGCTCGACCGCGGCCCGGTCGGCCCCGGCCTTGCGAGCGAGTCGGGGGAGTGCGTCGAGCGCTTCCTCGACCGCCGTCCGCTCGGCGTAGCGGCGCTCCTCGCCGACCGACTCGTCCTCGGGGAGGGCCGCGCGACGGAGCACGGCGGGCAGGACGAGCGCCTGTCCGACGATCGTGACGACGACGACACCGGCGGTGACGAACACGATGAGGTCGCGGTCGGGGAAGGCGCCGCCCGACTCGAGCGTGCGGGGGACCGCGACCGCCATCGCCAGGGACACCGCGCCGCGGAACCCGGCGAACCCGCTGACGAGCCGGTCGCGCCGTCCCTCGCGGGGCTCGCCCCCGAACCGTCGGGTCACCAGCCAGACGGTGCCGCCGAGAGCGCCCTCGAAGGCGAACCGCACGAGGACGAGCACGACGGAGACGGCGAGCACGAGCCCGACCCCGGTCCACAGCTCGCGGGCCTCGAGCTGCCGCGCGGCGACCATCGCCTCGATGCCCACGAGCACGAACAACGCGCCGTTGAGCAGGTACGTCAGGAACGACCAGAAGGCGCGGACCTGCTGCCGGGTCTCCGCCCGGTCGAGCTTCGGCGCGACCTGGCTCACCACGATGCCGGCGGCGACGACGGCGAGCACGCCGGACGCACCGATCGCCTCGGCGCCGAGGAACGCCGCGAAGGGCACGAGCAGCGTGACCATGTTCTCGAGCACGACGGTGTCGACGCGACGCAGCACGAGCGAGCCGAGCCACGCGGCCAGCAGCCCGGCCGCCACGCCGCCCACGTAGGAGAGCACGAGCATGCCGGACACGTTCCAGAACGTCAGCTCCTGCGTGCCCACCGTCACGGCGACCGCGATGCCGTAGACGACGAGCGTCGTGCCGTCGTTCACCAGGCTCTCCGCGCGGAGCACCGTGACGTTGCGTCGCGGCAGCATCTTCGTGAGCACGCCGACGGCGGTGGCGTCCGTGGGCGCGACCGCTGCGCCGAGCACCCAGGCGGGCCCCCACGGCATGCCGAGCAGGTGCAGGAGGGTGGCGACGACCCCGGCCGTCACGACGACGAGCAGGGTGCCCATGAGGACGATGCCGCGCAGGTTCTTGCGGATCTCGCGGAGCGACGTCGTCAGGCTCTCCCAGTACAGGAGCGCCGGGAGGAACAGCAGGAGGACGGCGTCGGCGGGCAGCTCCACGCGGGCGAACGTCGGCACGAAGGCGAGCAGCGCGCCGATCACGAGCAGCAGCACGGGAGGGGCCACCCGGATGCGGTCGGCGACGGCCGCCGTCAGGGCGATGGCGAGCCCGAGGGCGACCACCAGTTCAGGACCGAGCACGGATCTCCTCGCGGTTCGTCGGACGCGTCAGTCAACGCCGCCGGTACTGCGAGACCTTCCCGATCCGCGTCCTCGGGACTCAGCCCGCGGTCACCCGTCGTCGTCGGAGCCGTCGCGCCCACGCCCGCCACGGCAGCGAGGTGGCCAGCGCGAGCCCGATCACGACGCTGCCGAACCACGCGACGACGATGCCGGGGACCGGGACGAGCAGGCTCGTCCAGAGCAGCACCGCCAGGACGCCGAGCACGTAGGCGGCGCCGGCCTTCAGGTACCGCAGCCGCTGCAGCCCGGCCGCCTGGTCGAGGCGCGAGGTCAGCCGTGCCAGGAACACCGCGCCGACCCCGATCGCCGCGACCGCGACCGCCGCCTGTTCGAGCGCGCCGAGCCCGTCACCGCCGAGCAGCCCGGAGCCGGACAGGCTGTACACGCCGTCGAGGATCTCGAACAGCATGAAGACGACGAGCCCGCGTTCGAACACGACCGTCGAGGCGTAGGTGTGGACGCGCCACGAGCCTCCCGTCGCGACGGACCCGGTGTCGGTCCCACCGAGGCCGCGCAACGACCACGCGGCGACGCGCTTCGACCCGAGGTAGGCGCCGGTGCCGGCGACCCCGCCCAGGGCGACCGGGAGCACCGTGGTGACCGCCCAGCCGTCGTCGGCCCCCACGAGCGACGTGGTGACCAGCACCCCGGCGACGGCGGTGACCAGCGCCCAGACGCGAGGACGCGCGACCCGGGCGAGCCGTGCTTCCAGGCCGCCCAACCAGGACCGACGCGACAGGCGGTCGGTGTTGAAGAGGTACTCGGCGAAGACGAGCCAGATGAACGCGGCGCCGAAGGCGGCGAGGGCGGGACGGACCTCGGCGAGGTGCGCGGTGAACGACCCCGGCGCGAACACCGCCTCGTCGACCGCCGACGCGGGGTCGGTCACACCGCCCACGGCGACCGCCGCCGGCGGCAGGGCGAGTCGCATCGCGAGGACGCCCGCGACGATGCCGAGCGACAGGAACAGGCGCCGTGCGGGGGAGTGCAGGCGGCCGGCGATCCCGGCCATCGGGACGGAGGAATCAGCCGCCATCGCGATCTCGAGCAGCGCGAGCGCCGCGAACGCCAGGGCGGCGGCGGGGCCGAGGACGACCCACGCGACGGCGGCCGCCGACAGGGTGAGGACGAGCGGCAGGGTCAGGAGCGATCTCGTGGCCATCACCCCATGCAGCCCGTGGCACCTGGACGACGTGTCCGTCCGGCCTGGCAGACGGCCTGGAGGCACCGGTGCGTTCCGCAGGACGGGTGACGGCCCGTCCCCACTTGCGGGGACGGGCCGTCGGTGCGCCGGGCGCGGAGGCTGCGGTGGTCGGCACGACCGTGCCGGTGGGGTCAGTCGTGGAACGTCTCGATCGACGCGCCGAGCGAGTTCAGGCGCTCCTGCAGCTGCTCGTACCCGCG
This sequence comes from Curtobacterium citri, assembly GCF_030362955.1. Classification (NCBI taxonomy): domain Bacteria; kingdom Bacillati; phylum Actinomycetota; class Actinomycetes; order Micrococcales; family Microbacteriaceae; genus Curtobacterium; species Curtobacterium citri. Next base: position 96,583 of record NZ_JAUCML010000006.1, on the reverse strand, counting down.
GGCGATGATGCCCACGTTGCGGAGCACGCTCTCGCCCTTCGCCGCGAGCATCGCCAGCAGGATGACGACCGCCGGGCGGAGCGCCGGCGGGCAGCTGACCTCGGCGCCCGAGAAGTGCGTCGGCCCGGTGACGTCGAGCCGGTGCGGGTCGCGGAGGGTGACGCTCGCGCCGAGGCGGGTGAGGTCGAGCAGGTGGATGGCCCGGCCCTCGTAGACCCAGTCGTGCACGAGGGTGGTGCCCTCGGCCATCGCCGCGATCACGACGAAGAACGGCAGGTTGTCGATGTTCAGGCCGGGGAACGGCATCGCGTGGATCTTGTCGATCGGCGCGTGGAGCTCGGACGGGTGCACGGTGATGTCGACGAGGCGCGTGCGGCCGTTCGCGGCTGCGTACTCCTCGCTGACGTCGAAGCGCAGGCCCATCTCGGCCAGGGTCGCGAGCTCGATCTCGAGGAACTCGATCGGCGCCCGCGTGACGGTCAGGGTCGAGGACGTCACGATGCCGGCGGTCAGCAGGCTCATCGCCTCCACCGGGTCCTCGCTCGGCCAGTAGTCCACGACCTCGTCGATGCGGCTCCTGCCGATGATGCGGAGCGTCGTCGTGCCGATGCCCTCGATCTGCACGCCGAGCAGCTCGAGGAAGAAGCAGAGGTCCTGCACCATGTAGTTGGGGCTGGCGTTCCGGATGGTGGTGACGCCGTCGCGGGCGGCCGCGGCGAGGATCGCGTTCTCGGTCACGGTGTCGCCGCGCTCGGTCAGGACGACGGACTTCGTCGGCACCTCGGTGTTCGCCACGTCGACCTCGTACCAGCCGGAGGTCGCCTCGACGTCGACGCCGAAGGGGCGCAGCGCGATGAGGTGCGGCTCGACGGTGCGGGTGCCGAGGTCGCAGCCGCCCGCGTAGGGGAGGCGGAAGGAGCCGTAGCGGCCGCTCAGCGGACCGAGGAACATGAGGACGCTGCGCGTGCGGCGGGCTGCGTCGGCGTCGATGGCGTCGAGGTGCAGGTCGGCCGGCGCGACGATCTCGAGCGTCTCGCCGTCCTCCGACCACGTGACGGTCGCGCCGAGGCTGCGGAGCACGTCGATGATGCGGTCGACCTCGACGATGCGGGCCACGCGGTGCAGGCGGGTCACCCCGCGGTTGAGGAGCGACGCGCAGAGCAGTGCGACGGCGGCGTTCTTGCTCGAGTTCACCGCGATCGACCCGCTGAGCTTCCGGCCGCCCTGCACGCGCAGGTGCGCCCGCTGCGGGGCGCCGCCGATCGAGACGATCTGCTGGTCGAGGGCGTCGCTGATCCGGGTCAGCATCTCGAGGGAGAGGTTCTGGCCGCCCTGCTCGATCCGGTTGATCGCGCTCTGGCTGGTGCCGACGCGCTCGGCGAGCTGGGACTGGGTCATGCTGCGGCCCTTGCGGGCACCGCGGATGAGGGCGCCGACCTCGCGGAGGGGCGCGGCGGCCGAGGTGGCGGCTGCCGGGTCGGCGGGCGTGACGACGGTGGTGGTGTCGGACATGGACGCCACGGTAACACGGTGGTGAGATAAAACAGCGTCCCGGACACGGCTTCATCGCAGGTACGACCACGGTTCAACTCATCCATGAGTTCCCGAGGCCTCGGCGAGCGTCGGTCTGCACACCGCCGCTAACGCGTCGGCCCGCCGCGCCGATAGGCATCGGTGCACACCCACGGACGGGTCTGCATCCCGCCCCACGGACGGCGGCGGGACGATCGAGAACCAGGACGGGCCATGATCGTCGTCACACGACTCAACGGCAGCGCATTCGCTGTCAACCCCGACCTCGTGGAGCGCATCCAGGAGACGCCGGACACGACGCTCATCATGGTCGACGGTGCGAAGTACATCGTGCGCGAGTCCATGGCCGAGGTCATCGACGCCGTGGCCGCCTACCGCGCCCGGATCGTCGGCATGGCCTACGGTGCCGAGCTCCCCGGGAACGCGACCGGCCCGCAGCCCACCCTCGCCCCGGTCGCCCCGCTGGTCGCGACCGGCCGTCGCGACGGTGCCCGCACGCTGGACGGGGGGCGCTGAGATGGACATCGCGACCATCGTCGGGATCCTGCTGGCCTTCGGCGCCCTGTTCGGCATGGCGCAGATGGAGCACGTCGAGATGGCGGGGCTCTTCCTGCCCGCCCCGATGCTCCTCGTGTTCGTCGCCACCATCGGCTGCGGCGTCGCGAGCACGACCATGAAGGACGCCCTCGCCGCGTTCAAGACCGTGCCCAAGGCGTTCACCGGCAAGGTCACCCCGCCCCAGACCGTCATCGACGACGTCGTCGGACTCGCCGAGACCGCGCGGTCGAACGGCCTGCTCGCGCTCGAGCAGGAGGCCGACAAGCACGACGACCCCTTCATGAAGAAGGCCCTGCAGAACATCGCCGACGGCACGGACGGCGACGAGCTGCGGATCCTGCTCGAGGACGAGATCGAGTCGAACGCCGCGCCGATGCGGAGCGCCAGCGCCTTCTTCATGGGCCTCGGCGGCTTCGCCCCGACGGTGGGCATCATCGGCACGGTCGTCTCGCTGACGCACGTGCTCGCCAACCTCGGCAAGCCCGACGAGCTCGGCCCGCTCATCGCGAGCGCGTTCGTCGCGACGCTGTGGGGCCTCCTCACCGCCAACTTCCTCTGGCTGCCCTTCGGCGGGAAGCTCCGGAAGCTCGCGCAGCTCGAGGCGGACCGGCAGACGCTGCTCATGGAGGGCCTGCTCGCGGTCCAGGCCGGCAGCCAGCCCCGCCTGCTCGGTGAGCGCCTGACGGCCATGGTGCCGCCGGCGGCACGCGGTGCGGCCGGCAAGGCGGGCAAGGGCGCGAAGGCCAGCGTCGACGACCAGCAGCTGGCGGCCTGACCGTGAGCGCGAACCCCCGCGGCCGCGGACGCGGTCGGAAGAAGGGCGGTCACGACGAGGCCGAGCACCCCGACGAGCGCTGGATGGCGTCGTACATGGACATGATCACGGTCCTGATGTGCATGTTCCTCGTGCTGTTCGCCATGTCGTCGGTGGACCAGGAGAAGTACATCGCGCTGAAGAACTCGCTCGCGACCGGCTTCGGCGAGGTCAAGTCCGAGAAGGTCGACACCGCGTCGGGCACGATCGTGTCGAAGTCCCAGGTGACGAAGGACGGCAAGGGGTACGCGACGGACAAGTCCGACGCCGACCACTCGACGGCGGCATCGGGTGCCGAGGACACGAACGTCGACCCGGCGTCGACGGCGGTGCCCCCGGTCGCGACGAAGGCCGACCTCGCTGCGGCGCAGTCGGAGCTCGACGACCTCAAGGCGATCGAGGCGGCCATCCAGGGCAACCTGGACAAGGCCGGCGAGTCGTCCAAGGTGCAGTTCGCCGTGGACGACCGCGGGCTCACCGTCCGGCTCGTCGGCAGCGAGACCTACTTCGCCACGAACAGCGCCGACCTGTCCGACCAGGCGCGTCGCATCATGGACGCCATCGCGCCGGTCCTGAAGAGCAGCGCGCACGACGTGAGCGTCGAGGGCCATGCCGACCAGCGGAACTCGACCGCGCCCTACGCGACGAACTGGGAGCTCAGCGCAGCCCGGGCGACGGGCGTGCTCCGTGACCTGGTCGAGCGCGGCGGGATGCCCGCGGACCACGTGCAGAGCGTCGGCTTCGGGTCGAGCCGCCCGCTCGCCCGGGGCGTCAGCGACGCGGACAACACGCTCAACCGTCGGGTCGACATCGTCGTGCTGTCGAACCAGGACCAGGACGTGAGCGCCCTGATGCCGGCGCTGGCGAAGGCGCAGGACGGAGCACGACAGGGCTAGACCGCTCGCGGACAGGATCCGCACCACCCGATCCCACCCCGCCGCGCCGGGCGTCGGGGCGGTACCGGCACCCGTGTCGCCACCGCCCCAGTACGGGGTACAGCACTGACGGCCGATGCACAGCGGCCGACAGACGCACCCGTGACCGAGACCCTGCCCGCGCCCGAGGTGTACGACTTCGCGCGCCCGTCGACGCTCGCCCGCGAGCACGCACGGGTCCTCGAGCTCGCCTTCGAGACGTTCGCGCGCCAGTGGGGCACGCAGCTCACGGCCAAGGTGCGTGCCGTCAGCCAGGTCACGTGCGAGCAGGTCGAGCTCACGACGTACGACGAGTACGCCGCCTCCCTGCCCGCCCTGACCGGCATGGTGCTGCTGCCGATCGCGGAGACGGCACCGAAGGGCGTGCTGCAGGTCCCGCTCGACGCCGCGCTCACGTGGGTGTCGCACGCGCTCGGCGCGTCGAAGCCGCTGCCGACCCCGGAGCGCACCTTCACCCCCATCGAGCAGGCCCTCGTCCGCAAGATCGTCGAGGACGCCCTCGACGACCTCCGGTACTCGTTCGGCGGCCTCCTCGCGCACGACGTCACGACCGGTGGCTTCCAGTTCAACAGCCAGTTCGCCCAGGCCGCGCAGAAGGGCGACCTGATGATCGTGGCGTCCTTCTCGATCCGCGTCGGCGACCGCGTGGCGCCGGGCACGCTCGCGCTGCCCGCCGAGGCGGTGCTCCCGCAGCTCGGCGAGGACACCACGAGCGTCTCCGCCGCCGACGCGAAGGTCCTGCTCGACGCCCAGCTCGCGAACGTGCCCGTGGGCGTCAGCCTGCACTTCGCGCCGGCCGCCGTCCTGCCGACGCAGGTCCTCCGGCTCGCCGTCGGCGACGTCCTGCCGCTGCCGCACCCGCAGCACCGCCCCCTCACCATCGCGGTCGACGGCGAACCCGTCGGCACCGCCGCCGTCGGCGCGAACGGCTCGCGCCTCGCCGGCATCGTCGTCACCACCACCGATCCGGAGCAGCACGCATGAGCGCCACCACCACCCTCCACGCCACCGCGGCCGAGTCGCTCGCGGCGCAGCTCCCGACGGCCGCCCCGCTGACCGCCGTCCTCCTGCCGGGAGGCGCGGCTCCCGTCGCCCTCGAGGCCGCGGTGGACGGCGTGGTCGCCTCGTTCGTCGGCGGACTCTCCGCGGACCTCGCGCTGGTCCTCACCGACCTCGCCGCGGTCGTCGCCGCCGGTGGTGCCGACGCCGCCCTGGTCGACGTGACCGACGTGCTCCGTCCGTCGCTCGAGGCCGCCGCCGGCGTGCTCGGCGTCGGTGTGCTCGGCGACGCCCGGCGGGAGTCCGCCGCGTCCCTGTTCGCCGACCCCGACACGGTGGTCTTCGAGCTCACCGCCGGTGGCGTCGCCGGGGGCTGGTTCGGCATCCGGGTCCGCGAGAACGGCACCGTGTCGGCACCGGCGGTCGCGGGCGCGCTGCCCACCGGCAACCTCGGCCGGATCAACAACGTCGAGATGACCCTGACGGTCGAGATCGGGCGCACCCGGATGTCGGTCCGCGACGTCCTCGGCATGGAGCCCGGCGCCGTCGTCGAGCTCGACCGGAGCGCCGGCGCCCCAGCGGACGTCCTGCTGAACGGCCGGCTCATCGCGCACGGCGAGGTCGTCGTCGTCGACCAGGACTACGCGGTCCGCATCACCAAGATCCTCGACGTCGCCGAGACGGTCTGATCCGTGGACACCCTCTGGATGGCCCTCCGGGTCGCCGTCTCGCTCGGCGTCGTGCTCGCCCTGATGTGGGTGCTGCACCGTCGTGCGACGAAGGGCGGCCTCGGGGCCGCGGCGAAGGGCCGCGGTCGTCGGTCCGCCGCGGTCGAGGTCGTCGGTCGCCAGGGCATCGGCGGCAAGGCCAGCGTCGTCGTCGTGGACGTCGAGGGCGAGCGCCTCGTGCTCGGCGTCTCCGAGCAGAGCGTCTCCTTGCTGCGGAGCGGCCCGACCCCGGCCCCCGAGCTCAGCATCGTCACCGGTCCGGTCGTCCTGCCGACCGTCGCGCCCGTCCCACCCGTCCCACCCGTCGCACCTGTCGCACCCGAGCCCGCACCGGCGGCCCCGTCCGCCGACCGGTTCCGTGCGGAACTGGAGCGGCAGGACCGTGCCGCCACGGTCCTCCCGGCCGACACGGCGACGCCGTTGCCCATGCGGCCCCGCGGATCGGCCCGTCGCCCGGGCCGCACCGTCGTGCCCACCGCGCAGCAACTGCAGGGCTCCGTCCTGTCCGCGGACACGTGGCGGCAGGCCGCGGCCGCGCTCCGGGGCCGGCGGGCCGGGTGACGGCCGCGCTGCGGACCGGCCGCACCCTCACCCTCGTCGTCCTCGGGCTGGCGATGGTCGCCGGCTTCCTGCTCCTCTCCGCCGGCGGTGCGCACGCCGCCGGTGTCACCGCCCCCACCGCACCCGCGACGCCGACGGCCCCGACGAACGGCGACTTCAGCGTCAGCGTGAACGGCCCCGACGGCGCGCCGTCGTCCGCGATCGTGACCCTGCTCGGCATCACGCTGCTGAGCGTCGCCCCGGCCCTGCTGCTCATGATGACGTCGTTCACGAAGATCTTCGTCGTGCTGGCGATGACCCGGAACGCCCTCGGCCTGCAGGGCATCCCGCCGAACCAGGTGATCGCGGGACTGGCGCTCTTCCTGTCGCTGTTCGTGATGGCGCCGGTCCTCGGGCACATCAACGACGACGCCCTGCAGCCCTACCTGGCGGGGCACATCGACTTCGCGAAGGCCGTCGAGGTCGGCACGAAGCCGCTGCGGACGTTCATGCTCCACCAGACGCGCCAGGAGGACGTCGCGCTCATCACCCGCGCCGCCGGTCAGGCGAACCCGAAGGACCTGGACGCCGTCCCGATGACCACCGTCATCCCCGCCTTCGTCATCTCCGAGCTGCGGAGCGCCTTCATCATCGGGTTCGTCATCTTCATCCCGTTCCTCGTGATCGACCTCGTCGTCTCCGCGGCGCTCATGTCGATGGGCATGATGATGCTCCCGCCGGTGATGATCTCGCTGCCGTTCAAGATCCTGCTGTTCGTCCTCGTCGACGGGTGGGGACTCATCATCACGTCCCTCATCGAGAGCTACCAGGTGGTGCGCTGATGAACCAGCAGGCGGTCATCGACCTCACCCTCCAGGCGCTCCTGGTGTCGGCGAAGCTCGCCGCGCCCGTGCTCGTCACGTCGCTCGTCGTCGGGTTCGCGATCTCGCTGTTCCAGTCGGTCACGCAGATCCAGGAGGTCACGCTCTCGTTCGTGCCGAAGGCGGTCGCCGTCGCGATCGCGCTCGTCGTCTGCGGCAACTGGATGATCGCGGAGATGGTGGCGTTCACCCACGTCGCCTTCGACATGATCCCGAAGCTGCTGGGGACCTAGCCGTGGACCTCGTCATCGACGCGGACCGGATCGAGGCCACGATGCTCACCGGCGTCCGCCTCGTCGCGTTCTTCGTGATCGCGCCGCCGTTCGCGTACAAGGCGTTCCCCGGCACCGTGAAGATCATCCTCGGGCTGGGCCTGGCGATCGGTGTCGCGCCCCGCGTCGGGCTCGGCTACACGTCGCTCGACACGGCGGGCTTCCTGCTCGCCCTGCTCACCCAGCTCGTCGTCGGGCTCGGCCTCGGCTTCCTCGTCTACCTGGTGTTCGCGGCCGTGCAGTCCGCGGGCGGACTCGTCGACCTGTTCGGCGGCTTCACCCTCGCGCAGGCGTACGACCCGCAGTCGCAGGTCAACGGTGCGCAGTTCACCCGCCTGTTCCAGATGGCCTCGCTCGCGCTCCTGTTCGCCAGCGGCGGCTACCAGCTCATCGTCGCCGGGCTCGTGCGGTCGTTCGACGCCGTGCCCCTCGTCACCGCCGACGGCAGCCCGGGCACCTTCGCACTCGGCGGATTCGCGTCCGTCCTGGTCGCGGCGGCGGGTCAGATGTTCCTGTCCGCGCTGCAGATCGCCGGACCGCTCGTCGTGGTGCTCTTCCTCGCCGACGTCGGGCTCGGTCTGCTCACCCGTGTCGCCCCCGCGCTGAACGCATTCCAGATGGGCTTCCCGATCAAGATCGGGCTGACCGTGGTGTTCGCCGGTGCGCTCTTCATGGCCCTCCCGGCCGTCGTGTCCTCGCTCACGGGCGACGCGGTGGCCGCGATCACCGGGCGGGGGTGAGGCGACGTGTCCGACGGTGGCAGCGGCGAGCGGTCCGAGCAGGCGACCCAGCAGCGCATGCGCGAGGTGCACCACAAGGGGCAGCTCGGCCGGTCGCAGGACCTCAGCGCCTGGGTCGGCATCGCGATGGCGGCGCTCGTCATGCCCGCGACGATCGGCAGTGCCGCCGGCGCGGGGGAGCAGCAGCTCCGCGTGGTCCAGCGGGTGATCGCCGACCCGACGGTGCCCGCCGTGCGCGAGGCCCTCGCCGACGCACTGGCCTCGATCGGCGGGACGATCGGCCCGATGCTCGCCGTCGTCGCGGTGGCCGTCGCGGCGGTCTCGGTCGCGCAGGGCGGCGTGCACTTCCGACGGATGGCCCCGCAGCCGGACCACTTCGACCCCGTGGCCGGCGTGAAGCGCGTGTTCGGCGTGCAGGCGCTCTGGAACGGCGTGAAGGCCCTGCTGAAGACCGCGGTCGTCGGACTCGTGCTCTGGTTCGCCGTGCAGTCGCTCGTCCCGGTCCTCATGTCGAGCGGATCCCTGCCGCTGTCGTCCGTGCTCGACGCGGCGAAGGGGGGCGCCGGCACCCTGCTCCGCGCCGCCGTCGCGGCCGGTCTGCTGCTCGCCGCGATCGACGTGCTCGTCGTCGTGCGCCGCAACCGCAAGCGCACGATGATGACGAAGCAGGAGGTCAAGGACGAGTCGAAGCGCACCGACGGCGACCCGCTCGTGAAGTCCCAGCGACGCTCCCGACAGCTCGCGATGAGCCGCAACCGGATGGTCGCGGCGATCGGTGACGCCGACGTCGTCATGACGAACCCTACGCACTTCGCCGTCGCGCTCCGGTACGAGCCCGGGAAGTCGGCTCCCCGCGTCACGGCGAAGGGCGCCGGTCCGGTCGCCGACGTCATCCGTGCGAAGGCCGAGGAGTGCCGGGTGCCCATCGTCCGCGACGTCCCGCTCACCCGTGCGCTGCACGCCGCGTGCGACCTCGGCCAGGAGGTCCCGGTCGACCTCTACACGCCCGTCGCCCGCGTCCTGTCCTTCGTGATGACCCTCAAGGCCCGCGGTGCCGCGTCCGGCACGCACGCGGCCCCGCGCCCGACGACGCCCGACGAGGTCGCCACCGTGCTCGACCCCGCCACGCTCAGCGGCGACGCCCGCCCGCGGCGCCTCCGCGCACCCCGTCCCACCGACCGTTCCACCAGCCCGTCCACCGAAGGGGCACCCGCATGAACCGCAAGGACCTCCCCAAGCTCGCCGTCCCGGTCTTCATCGTCGGCATCGTCCTGCTGCTGATCCTGCCGGTGCCGTCGTTCCTGCTCGACGTGCTCATCATCCTGAACATCCTGCTGGCGCTGGTGATCCTCCTCACGACGCTGTTCGTGAAGAAGCCGCTCGACTTCTCGGTGTTCCCGTCCCTGCTGCTCGTCGCGACGCTCTTCCGCCTCGGCCTCAACGTGGCGTCGACCCGTCTGGTGCTCGGCGAGGGCTTCGCCGGCGACGTCATCCAGGCGTTCGGGCACGTCGCCGTGTCGGGGTCGATCATCATCGGCTCGGTCGTCTTCCTCATCCTCGTCGTCATCCAGTTCGTCGTCGTCACGAAGGGCGCCGAGCGCGTGGCCGAGGTCGGCGCCCGCTTCACCCTCGACGCGATGCCCGGCAAGCAGATGGCGATCGACGCCGACCTCAACGCCGGGCTCATCACCGACGCCGAGGCCAAGGAGCGCCGCGCGGCGGTCTCCGCCGAGGCCGACTTCTACGGCGCGATGGACGGTGCGTCGAAGTTCGTCAAGGGTGACGCCATCGCCGGCATCCTCATCCTCGTCATCAACATGCTCGGCGGCGTCGCCATCGGGATGCTGCAGAACGGGCTGTCGGTCACCGACGCGCTGTCGAAGTACGGCATCCTGACGATCGGCGACGGGCTCGTGTCGCAGATCCCCGCGCTCCTCATGGCGGTGTCGACCGGCATGATCGTCACGCGGTCCGGCGCGGAGACCGAGATCGGCGCCTCGGCGACGACGCAGCTCACGCAGTCGCGGAACGCGCTCATGATCGCCGGTGTCGCCGCGATCGCGATGGGCTTCATCCCGGGCATGCCGATCGTGCCGTTCCTGCTCATCGGCGCCGGGCTCCTGTTCGCCGGCTGGCGGCTGTCCCGGCAGGCGAAGGAGCGGGAGGCCGCCGCCGCACAGCAGCAGGCCCTCGAGGCCGCCGCTCCCTCGTCGGACTCGCCGGAGGACCTCCTCGAGCAGATGCGCGTGCACGCCCTCGAGATCCTGCTCGCCCCCGACCTCGTCGACATGGTGTCCGGCTCGTCCGACGACCTCCTCGGCCGGGTCCGCGCGCTCCGGCGGAAGATCGCGGTCGACATGGGCATCGTCGTGCCGCCCGTCCGCACCCGCGACAGCATCGAGCTCCCGCCGTCGACCTACGCGATCCGCATCGCCGGCGTCGAGGCCGGTCGGGGCACCGCACCGGCCCGGAGCGTCCTGGCGCTCGGCGACCAGCTCGACGGGCTCCCCGGCGCCGTCACCGTCGAGCCGGTGTTCGGTCTCGCCGGCAAGTGGGTGCCCGCCGAGCTCCGGCACGCCGCGGAGATGACCGGCGCGACCGTGATCGACCGGGTCTCCGTGCTCGTCACGCACCTGCAGGCCGTGATCGGCGACAACGCCGCCCGGCTGCTCACGCGCGAGGACGTCAAGGTGCTCACCGAGGGCGTCAAGCAGGTCAACCCCGCGGCGGTCGAGGAGCTCGTGCCCGGCATGCTCTCCCTCGCCGAGGTCCAGCGCGTCCTGCAGGGGCTGCTCGTCGAGCGCGTGCCGATCAACGACCTCGGCCGCATCTGCGAGGCGCTGACGCTCCGCGCGAAGGTCTCCACCGATCCGGAGGGCCTCGTCGAGGCCGCCCGTGCCGCCCTCGGTCCGGCGCTGCCCGCGCGGCACGCCGAGTCCGGGACGCTGCGGGTCATCATGATCGACCCGCTGCTCGAGCAGGCCATGCTCGAGGGACTCCGCCCGTCCGAGCAGGGCAGCCAGATCGTGCTCGACGCGCACCGCATCGAGCAGGTGCTCGGCTCGCTCCGTGACGCCGTCCGCAGCGTCGAGGAGCAGGGCCTGTCCGCCGTCCTCGTCTGCGCGCCGCAGCTCCGCCCCGCCGTGCACCGGATGGTGTCGGCGCAGGCGAACGGGCTGCCCGTGCTGTCGTACCAGGAGGCCACCGCTGCGGGCTCCACCATCGAGACCGTGGGGGTGGTCCGTGCCGCCGATCCGATCGCTGCGTGAGGGCCCGACGCTCGAGGCGGTGCGCGACGCCGTCCGGGCCGAGTTCGGTGCCGGCGCCCGCATCGTCTCCGCCGAGCGCGTCACGTCGCCCGGCATCGGGGGGATGTTCCGGCGGTCGCACGTCGAGGCCGTCGTCGAGGTCCCGGACCCGCTCGATCCGCCGACCGCCCGCGTCGCGATCGCGGACGGGCCGGTCGTGCGCGTCGGGATCGCGGCGCTCCTCGCCGACGCCGAGGCCGCCGAGGCGCGGATCGCCGCTGGCGACGGCACGGCGACGACGCGGGCCGACGCGTTCGCGTCGGTGCTCGACGGCTTCGCGGCGGACGGGATCACGACGGGCGACCCGCGCCCCGACCGGGCCGTCGCCGACGCGGGCCGGGTCGACGGGGGTGGGTCGCGCCTCCAGGACGGGACGGAGCTGCCGGGAGGCGCGGTGCCGGTCGCCGCGCCCGTGACGGACGTGCCGGTGGTCACCGCCCTGCCGCCGGTGCCGTCCGTCCCACCCGTCCCGACCGCGCTGCCGGTGCAGGCGCTCCCGGTGCCGGCCGTGCTCCCGCTGCCGGCCGTGCTCGCCGCGGACGGCGACCTCGTCCTGCTGGTGGGACGGCCGACGGACGTCGACGCGGCGGCCGGCGTCTTCGCCGGACGGTACGGCCTGCGACCGACCGACGCCGCGGACCGGCGGTCGGGCATCCTCGCGCGCGCCGACGGGGTCCGGAACGGCCACGCGCTGCTCGGGGTCGCCGCGTGGGACGACGCGGCCACGACGGAGGGACTCGCGGCCGACCAGGTGTGGGTCGTGGTCGACGTCGGACGGAAGCCCGAGGACACGCGGAGCATGGTCGCCGCGGTCGCCGCGAGGACCACGGTCGCCGGTGTCGTCGCGATCGGGGCGGGGGAGACCGCCACGCCGGAGTCGGTGCACCTGATGGGGGTGCCCGTCCTGTCGCTAGGCTGACGGGGTGCTGGTACTCACGCGGAAGGTCGGCGAGCGGATCCTCGTCGGTGACGACATCGTCATCACGGTGCTCGACAGCCGCGGCGACGGCGTCCGGATCGGCATCGACGCACCGCGCGGGGTGAAGATCCAGCGCGAGGAGGTCGTCCGCGCCGTGATCGAGGCGAACGCCGAGGCCGCTGCGGCCGCCGCGAGCGGTACCGGGTCGGTCGGGGCGGACGACGCCGAGGCGCGCCTGCGTGCCGCGCTCGGCGAGCGTCGGCGCCGCGACGACGCCTGATCCGGGCTACCGCAGACCGATCGCCGCCCAGGCGGCGAGGCCCGCCCAGCAGATGCTCGTGAGCGTGCCGACGATGAACCGTTCCCGCGCCTCCGCCGAGTCGAGTTCGCTGAAGCGCCCGAGGCCCTTGACCGCGATCACCGCGGCGACGATCTCGAGTCGACCGACGAGCACGGCACCGACGACCGCGAAGCGTTCGAGGAAGCCGATCGCGGCACCGCCGCGGAGCACCTCGGGGCGGCGGCGCGCGACGGCCGGCTCGTCGGCACGCGAGACGAGGATGCCGCCGTGCGGACCGCGTTCGACCCCGTCGCGGACCGCCAGGGTCAGGACGGCCCCGGTGACGGCACTGCCCGCGAGCACCCCGACGGCCGCGACGGAGGTGACGGCGAGCACGCGGACGGCCGTCGTGGGGGCGGCGGGGACGAGCTCGAGCAGGTGCCCGCCGAGCACGACGACGACGGCGACGAGCGCCGGGACGGCCCGGACGAGCGGGGGCACGCGGTGCACGACGCTGAAGACGGCGACGACGAACAGGACGACCGACCCGACGATCCAGGGCGTCATGCCGGCAGGTCCGCTTCGGCGAGCAGGCGCACGAGGGCCGCGTGGACGGCGTCGTCCGAGCGGAGGTCCGCGGCGGTCCACCGCTTCGCGACCGCCTGCGGAGTGATCCCGAGCAGTCGCGCGGCCTCGGTCCGCGAGTGGCCGTCGCGCACGAGGTCGGCCAGCTCCCAGCCCTCGGGGGACCGGCGCTCGCGCGCCCGGACGGTCTGGGCGACGAGCGGCTCGACGTCGGCCGTGCGGAGGCGCCGGTCACCGGCCACCTCGAGCGCCACGTGCTCGGGGACCTCCTTCGCGCGCTCGACCGCGTCGCGCGCCCGGACGAAGGCCTCGCCCCGGGCCGCCCGCGTCGACTCCGGGAGCGGTTCCTCGACGTCGCCGATGCCGACGCCGACGCTCCAGCCGCCCGCACGCGACAGGGCGAGGACGACGTCGAGCGCGGCGGCAGCGTCGTCGAGCAGGAACTGGAACTCGTCGCCCGCCGTGCGTTCGGGTGCGAGGACGAACCGGTCGCCGACGGCGTCGCGGACCGACCGCATCGCCGTCTCGACGCGGTCGTCGTCCGAGCGACTCCCCACCTGGTCCACCGTCACCGCGTACACATCGCCTCCGCCGTCAACCCTACAAGGTTGATTCCGCGGGTATCAACCCTCCGGGGTTGATCACGGCCGCGGCTTCTTCTCCTGCTCGGGCAGCCGTCCCGCTGCTGCCTCGGCCGCGAACCAGGCGGCGGCCTCCTCCTGTCGCGCACGCTCCTCGCCGAGGGCGATCGGCGCGCGGACGTGCTCCGGGGCGTAGCCGAACGACTCGACGAGCTGCGGCACGACCGGACGGATCCGGGCGACGAGGCGGTCGACGTAGGCCGAGACCGCACGGGCTCGCTGCGCCGTGAGCCGACCGTGCAGGAGGTGCCAGTCGAGGTGCTGCTCGAGCAGCCCGAGGGCGAACAGGTCACGGAGCCAGACCAGGACACGGCGGGTGTCCCCGGGGGCGACCGACTCGATGGCCTCGGTGAAGGCGTCCCACTGCATGAGCTCGGCGTGCGCCTTCGCGGCCTCGATGAGCTCGTGCTGGGAGCGGTTCAGCAGCTTCGCGGCACGGGCGCGGTCCTTGCCCGCCGAGGCCAGGCGGATGCCGATCTCGGCGACCATCGTGTCGACGCGGCCGGCGAGCAGGGCGCGCTGCGTGCGCGGGTCCTGCAGGTCGGTGACGCTCGCCGCGAGGGACCCGCGGTCGGCGACGGTCTGCCCGAGTCGTCGAAGGCCGGACGCGTCCGCGAGCTTCGACGCGGCCTGGGCGGCCACGAACCGCGCGGTGGACGCGGCGTCGCGCGGAGCCCGGGCGCGGAAGTCGGTGAGCAGTCGCTTCCCGACCAGCTGCAGCAGGATCGTGTTGTCGCCCTCGAAGGTCACGTAGACGTCGAGGTCCGCGCGCAGCCCGGTCAGGCGGTTCTCGGCGAGGAAGCCGGCCCCGCCGCAGGCCTCGCGGCACTCCTGCAGGGTGTCGAGCGCCGACCAGGTCGACATCGACTTGAACGCCGCCGCCTGGGTCTCGAGGTCCTCGCGGCGCTCCGGCGTGTCCTTCCGTCCGCTGAAGACGTCGTCGAAGGTCTGCAGGAGCTGCTCGTGCGCGAACGACTGCGCGAACACCGTGGCCAGGCGCGGGATCAGGCGACGCTGGTGGCGACCGTAGTCGAGCAGGACGCCCTCGTCACCGCCACCGGTCGGGAACTGCCGACGCTCCGCGGCGTACGTCAGCGCGATCTGCAGCGCGAGCTTCTGCGCCACGACCGCGGCACCGTCGAGCGACACCCGCCCCTGCACGAGCGTGCCGAGCATGGTGAAGAACCGACGACCGGGCGAGGCGATCGGCGAGCTGTACGTGCCGTCCTCGGCGACGTCGCCGTAGCGGTTCAGCAGGTTCGTCCGGGGGACCCGCACGTGGTCGAACCACAGGCGGCCGTTGTCGATGCCGTTCAGGCCGCCCTTGACGCCGTCGTCCTCACCGCCGACGCCGGGCAGGAACGCACCCTCGGCGTCGCGCAGGGGGACGTAGAACGCGTGCACGCCGTGGTCGACGCCCTGCGTGACGAGCTTCGCGAACACGACGGCCGCCCGGCCGTGCAGTGCGGCGTTGCCGATGTAGTCCTTCCACGCGCCGCGGAACGGCGTGTGGACCACGAACTCCTGCGTCGCCGCGTCGTAGGTGGCGGTCGTGGCGATGCTCTGGACGTCCGAGCCGTGCCCGGTCTCGGTCATCGCGAAGCAGCCGGGCACGTCGAACCGGATGATGCCGGGCAGGAACTCCCGGTGGTTGCGCTCGGTGCCGAGGTGGTGGACGGCGGAGCCGAACAGGCCCCACTGCACGCCCGCCTTGATCTGCAGCGAGGGGTCCGCCGTCGTCAGCTCCTCGAACGCCGCGAGGTTGCCGCCGTGGTTCTCCTGCCCGCCGAACTCGGTCGGGTACGGTCGCTGGATCGCCCCCGCGTCGACGAGCACGCGGAGCTGCTCGAGCGTACGGGCGCGGTGCTCGGGGACCGGCTGGCCCTCGATCTTGTGCAGGCCCGGGTCGAGGGTGAGCCGACGGGAGATCCGGCGGTCCTCCGCCCAGCGTCCGAGCAGGAGCTCGCCGAGCAGCGTCGTGTCGATGCGGACGTCGGTGTCCGTCGCGCCGACCGGGGTACCCGCCGCCGGGTCGCCGGTGGCGTCGGCGTCGGGGGCCTCGGCCGCGGGCGTCGAGGTGAGGTGTGCGGGAGCGGTGTCGACCATGGGGGAGCCTTCCTGGACTGCGCTGACCGTGTTGCACTCCACACGCTAGGCACTGCGACCGTGTGTTCGTCGAACGCCGTGCGGGTGCACAAGCGGGACCGGCGGACCCCGACCACGGTCGTGGGAACCCTCCAAGACCCGCCGGAGCCGGGTTGTGCGGACCCCGACCCGATTGGCCCGTCGGCGGTGGGGCGGGGCACGATGGAGGGATGTCCCGCACCACCCCGGCGAGCGCTCCGGCGCAGCCACGCACCTTCTTCGGGCAGCCCTTCGAGCTGTCGACGCCCTTCGCGGTGGAGCTCTGGGAGCGGTTCTCGTTCTACGGGATGCAGGGCATCGTCCTCATCTACATGTACTACACCGTCACGCGCGGCGGGCTCGGCATCGACGAGGGCATCGCGAACGGCATCATGGGCGCGTACGGCGGGGCCGTCTACCTCTTCACGATCATCGGGGCCTGGGTCGCCGACCGGTTGATCGGTGCCGACCGGACCCTGTTCGGCAGCGCCGTCGTGGTCATGGCCGGGCACATCGCGCTCGCGCTCATCCCGGGCGTGACCGGGGTCGGGGTCGGGCTCGTGCTCATCGCCCTCGGGTCCGGCGGGCTCAAGGCCACCGCGACGACGATCGTCGGCGGCCTCTACAGCCGGGACGACCCCCGACGCGATGCCGGCTTCTCGCTCTACTACCTCGGCGTCAACCTCGGCGCGTTCGCCGGCCCCCTCCTCACCGGCCTGCTGCAGTCGACGCTCGGGTTCCACTACGGCTTCGGCCTCGCCGCGGTCGGCATGGCCGCCGGCCTCGTGCAGTACGGCATCCGCCGCCGGAAGCTGCCCGAGTCGGTGCGGCACGTCACGAACCCGGTCGACCGTCGTCGCCTGCCGCTCGTCGGCGGACTCGTCGTCGTCGCCCTCGCGGTGGTCGTCGCAGCCGTGCTGACCGGTCTGCTGAACGTCGGCAACCTGCCGACCGTGGTGGTCGCCGTCGTCGTGGTCGCGACCATCGCCTACTTCGTCGTGATCCTCACCAGCGGCATCACCGCCGACGAGCGCTCCCGCGTGCTCGCGTTCATCCCCCTGTTCATCGCGAGCGCGGTCTTCTGGTCGCTCTACCAGCAGCAGTTCACCGTCGTGACGCAGTATTCCGACCAGCGCCTGGACCGGTCGCTCGGCGGGTGGGAGATGCCCGTGTCCTGGGTGCAGTCGATCAACCCGGTGTTCATCATCGTGCTCTCCGGAGTGGCCGCGGCGATCTGGACGAAGCTCGGCGACCGCCAGCCGTCGACCCCGACGAAGTTCGCGCTCGGCACCGGCATCATGGGCATCGCGTTCCTGCTGTTCCTGCCCTTCACCGGCACCGGCGAGAACGGCACGCCGCTGCTCGCCCTCGTCGCGATCCTGCTCGTCTTCACGCTCGCCGAGCTCCTGCTGTCCCCGGTCGGGCAGTCCGTGGCGACGAAGCTCGCGCCGCCGCGCTTCCAGACGCAGATGGTGGCGCTGTTCTTCCTCTCGGTCTCGCTCGGCACGGCGGCGACCGGGGTGCTCTCGCAGTACTACTCGCCCACGAACGAGGCGCCCTACTTCACGGTGCTCGGCCTCGTCGCGGTCGCGGTCGGCGTCGTCCTGCTGCTCTGCGCGAAGCCCGTGCTGCGGCTCATGCGCGGCATCCGCTGACGGCTCGTCGTGTCCAGGTGCCGGAGGCGTGATCCGGTAGCCTGGACACCGGCCAGGACGGCCACCGCCACACCGGCCCCGGAACGCAAGGAGTCACAATGCTCGAACTCATCGCAGGCATCATCATCGGCGTCGGCGTGCTCGGCGGCGTGGGCCTCTGCATGGCGGTCGCTGCCATGCTCAAGAGCGGCAACGAGGAGTACTAGGCCTCGTCCACCGCTGCCGGTTCGACCGGCACCAACTGACGACCCAGGACGGTCGCGCGCTCGAAGGGGCCGCGGCCGTCCTGCGTGTACGCGGGCTCGTCGAAGGCGACGGTCCACGTGCGCTGCAGGCCACCGAGCTGCACGCCGCCGGGTGCGACGATCACCCCGATCGGTTCGTCCGCCCACTGCTCGCCGCCGTGGTCGAGGGTGACGACCTGCACGAGGGCACCGATGCCGAGCCCGCCGGAGTCGTCGGGGCGGGGGCCGGGGGAGCGTCGTCCGAACACGCGCCCACCGTACCGTGCCTCGCCGCCGATGCGCCCCGCGTCGGCGCCGTCGTGCCGTCGACCGCGCGACCGACCGCGCGAGCGGGCAGGACATGCCGCGCACGTCCCGCCGAGCGGGCGTTCCCTGTCGCCAGGCGGCGCCGAGCCTGACGGATCCTGCCCGCTCGCCGGGACTCGCCGTGGCACCGGCGACGCGACGGACGGGAGGCGCGGGGCGGACTGGCACCGTGCCTCCCGTCCGGCGAGTGGGCGGGACACGCCGCGGCCGGTCCGGCGGGTGGGCGGGACACGCCGCGGCCGGTCCGCCGAGTGGGCGTTCCCTGTCGCCAGGGTGCGCCGAGCGTGACGGATGCTGCCCGCTGGCCGCCGCGGTTCGTCGACTCGCCGCGTGCGTGGCGCGGGGGTCTCAGGAACGGGACGGTCCGGCGCCGACATGCCGGAATCGTGGAACCTCGGCGCTGGCATGTGGACGCGGCGGACGGGAGGCTCGTGGCGGGAGCGCGCCGCGCCTCCCGTCCCGCCGACGGTCGCGCTCACCGCCGCGCGACTCCTCGGGGTTCCAGGACTCGCCGCGTGCAGGACGCCGGGGTCGCAGGACTGCGTCCGGCGCGCCTCGAGATGCCGCAATTGCGGAACCTCGGACTCGCCGCCGGCCGCGCCGCGCCGCCCTACGCCCGGGCGATCTCCGTGATCGACGAGTGGCCCGTCTCGGGGTGCTTCCGCATCGACAGCAGGCGCTCCATCGACGGCTCGAGCGCGGTGACCTTGTCGAGCGGGGCACTCACCACGAGCTGGAACCCGAGCCGGAGCCACGCCGTCACGGCACGCCCCGCGAACTCCGAGTCCGCCTTGATGAACGCCTCGTCGAGGAACACCGGCGCGAAGCGGGGCCGCGGCCGGGTCTCGTCGCCGAGCTGGTAGCGGAGCGCCGCACCGACGATGAACGCCACGAGCTCCTGCGTCTCCCCGCCGGACTTGTCGCCGAGCGACGAGTACACGCCGAGGTCGTTGCCCTCGGTGTCGTAGCGGACCGCGGTGATCTCCATGTGCCGCCGGACGTCGAGCACGGCGTCGCGCTGGGTGGTGCGTCCGCGGGCGGCACCGGGCTCGGGCCGGATGACGGCCATGAAGCGCCGGAGCCGGCGGAACCGGGTCTCGAGCACGTCGTCGGTGAGCTCGGTGTCGACCGAGGCCGAGAGCGCCCGGAGCTCCCGGCGGAAGGCGGTGACGTCCTCGCGGGTGACCCGGCGGATCTGGATCTTCAGGCGGTCCCGGTTCGCCCCGAAGGGCAGCTCGCGGAGGATCTCGTTGACCGGTTCGAGCCGCTCCTCGATCTCGACGACCGCCCGGTCGAAGGCACCGGCGAGCGGCACGAGGTCCTCGCCGCTCCACTGCGACAGCCGACGACGCCACTCGCTGCGGCGTGCGTGGAGGCCCGTCGCGACGATCTGGTCGAGGATGGCGGCGTAGTCCGGGTACGAGGCGACCCCGGTGCCGAGGTTCGGGTCGGGCCACGCGTCCTGGTAGCGCTGGAACGTCAGCGTGAGCGCGGTGGACGCCGCCGCGGCGCCGTCGAGTGCCTGCGCGAGCCGTTCCTCGAGCCGTCGGCGCAGCCGGCGGGTGGCGTCGTCGAAGCCGTCGATGCCGTCGGGCGCGCCGACCTCCGCGAACGTCTCGGTGAGCAGCCGCGACTGCTCGGCGTCCGGCAGCGACTCCGGGGTGTCCTCGAAGCGCGCCAGGATCTCGGCCGCGGCGTCCTGCCCGTCGACGAGCACGGCGTGGCGCTCCTCGAGCCGGGTGACGCTGAGCCGTGCGGCCGCGCGGCGGTCGGCCGCCTCGTCGAGGGAGCGACGGAGCCGGGCGACGGACTCGCGCAGGGTGCGGAGGCCGTCGTCGGCGGCGAGCAGCGCCTGGCGCTCGGCGTCGAGCCGGGCGAGGGACTCCTCGATGCCGACGACGTCGATGCCGTCCCACGTCGTGTCGACCACGTGCTGGTGTGCGGCGCGCAGGGCGTCGAGCGCGGCGATGTCCTGGGCGACGTCGGTGCGGCGGGCCTCGAGCGTCGTCAGGTCCTGTGCGATCGCGGCGAGCTCCTGCTCGACGGACGCGACCCGGGCCTCGTTGGTGAAGCCGATGACGTTCGACTGCCGCCGGTCACCGTGCGCTCCGCGACGCCCGTCGCGGAGCTGGCCCGACAGCGTCACCCGACGACCCTCGCCGCCGAGCTCGGCGGCCGATGCGACGCACCGGGCGTCGATCCGGTCGGACTCGATGCGTTCGCGCACCCAGGTGCTGAACGGCGAGTCCTTGACCGCGAGCTTGCCGGACACCATCGCGGGGTCGCCGTCGAGGTCGAGGTGCGGCCCCGTCGGCACGCCCTCGAACTGCACCCGCACGGGCAGCTGGAGCGAGTCGATCGCGGCGCTGAAGGCCGAGAGCTGGTCGGCGTCGACGAGCAGCGTGCGGGCCACCGGGGCCAGGACGGACTCGATCGCGGTGCGCCACTGCTCCTCGGCGGGCAGCACGTCGAGGAGCTCGGCGACGAAGGGCAGTGACTCCGGGGCGATCCCGGCGGCCCGGGCCATCGCGAGCCGGGCCTCGTGCATCGGAAGCGGCATGGCGCCCTGCCGGTGCTCGAGCGACCGGCGCTCCTGCCGGAGGGTCCGCTCGCGGTCGAGGAGGGGGTACTCCTCGCGGGTCAGGGCGTCGCGCCGGTCGTCCAGCTCGGAACGGGCCGCGGCGTACGCCCCGAGGAACCCGTGCGACGCGCCCTGCGCGCGCGTGAAGTCGGCCTCGGTGGCGAGCGACAGGTCGAGGGTCGCCGTGCGCTCGTCGAAGGTCCGCCGTGCCCGGGCCACGACGTCCCGCTCGCGCGTGCGGCGGTCGATCCGGTCCTCGAGCTGGGCGAGGGCGTTGCCGCCCTGGTCGCGGAGCCGTCCCTCGGCCTCCCGGAGCTCGACCTCCAGTGCGCCGTGGCGTGCCTCGGTCGCGGCGACGTCGGCGCGTGCCGCCGTCCGCTCCCGGCCGTTCCGCTCGACCTCGGCGTCGAGCAGCGCGCGCTTCCGCGAGGCGGTCCAGTGCGCGAACGGCGACACCTCGGCACCCGTGGCGATGCCGTCGAGGGCGTCGGCGGCCGCCTTCGCGCGGGCGATCTCGTCGTGCAGTCCGACGATGGGCGAGAGGATGCGCACCTTGCGCTCCTCGGTGTCCATCGCCTCGTACGCCTCGTCGAGCGCGGAGAAGTGCGCGAGTGCCCGGTCGGCGGCCTCGTACGTACCGGGGGTCTCGAGCACGAGCGACTTGTACAGCGCGTCGACGGTGGGCAGGTGCTGCCCCGCCTGGATGCGGGCGAGCAGCCGCATCGCCCGGTTGCCGCCACCCGAGTCACCGATGCCGAGCCGCGTCTGCAGCGTGTACGCGAGCTCCTGGTAGGTGTCGCGCACGACGAGCCCCGGCACCCGGCCGGTCAGGTCGAGGTGGTGGAACCGCGACGGCACGAACTCCTCGAGCCGGCGCAGGTCGAAGGTGTCGTCGACGGTCGCCATCGTCATCTGGATGTCGCCGACGCCGCGCGCCCGCTTCGGGACGAGGTAGGCGCGGAGCACGGTGAAGCGCCGCTCGTCGTCGTTGCGGAAGGTCACCGCGACCGCGCCCCACGTGGTCTGGTCGTCGCCGCGGAGGTTCACGTCGCGCAGTGCACCGGTCTCGGGGTCGCGGCGGGTGTCGACCTTGCCGCGCAGGTACGTCAGCAGGTTGCGCTGGTCGGCACTCCGGGCGCGGCCGGTCGTCGCGTCGTTCGAGGCGCCGTTGAAGGGCACGTCCGACGGCATCATGACGGCGAGGTAGGCGTCCATGAGCGTCGACTTGCCCGTGCCCGAGGCGCCCGAGATGAGCGTCGCGGTGCCGGACAGCTCGACGTGCCGGTGGCCGTGGAAGCCGCCCCAGTTGACGACCTGCATCGACTCCGCGCGCCACTGCGCGACGGTGTCGAAGAGCGCGGGGATGACGGAGCCGTCGATCGCGGTGTCGGTCATGCGTCCGTCTCGCCTTCGTCGTCGGTGTCGGTCGGGTCGGCCGGGAGGCCCGGGTCGCCGCCGTCGGTCGGCTCGCCGCGGTCGGTGGTCGCGCTGGTCAGCCAGCGGTCGAGTTCGCGGAGCTGCTCGAGGGGGAGCAGCACCTCGACGACGCTCGCGACGCGGAAGCGGTCGGGGTCGGTGGTGCGGATGAGGATCCGGGCCGTGACGAGGCGCTCGACGGCCTTCGCGACCCGGGCCTCGTCACGGGTGCGGTCGGTGGTCGCGGGCAGGAAGCCGGACACGTGCCCGAGGATCTCCGACCGGTCGACGACGACCTGGTCGAGGCCGGGACGGGTGTCGGCCCGCAACCTCATGCGCAGCCAGACGAGGACGATCGTCTCCTCGCGGGTGTACGGCACGTCGCGCAGCAGGGTCGGGAACGCGCGGCGCTGGCTCTCCGAGCGGGCCTGGCGCTTCCACGCGACCTCGCGGTCGCGGTCGACGTGCAGCTCGAGGAACAGGTCGTTGAGCCGCGACCGGAGCTGGTGCTCGCCGTCGGTGATCGCGCGCCACTCGTCGGCGTGCGTCCGCGTACTGACGTAGGTGTGACGCAGGAGCGCGACCAGGGCACGCCGCTGCGGTTCGTCGAGCCGGCCCTCGTCGCCCTCGAAGAGGGCGAAGCTGGTCTCGTCGCGCTCCTCGCGCTCGTCGTCCACGTCGTCCGTCCGGAACCCGTCCGCGGGGGCCGCGTCGATCGTGTCGGGGTCCGTCTCGTCGACGGGAGCCGGCGTCGTGTCGCTCACCGTGCCTCCAGGCCGTTGTCGTCGTCGTGCTGGTCGTCCGGCCGCGCGGGGGTCAGTGCGGCGACCGGCATGTGGAAGGTGACCGTCTCGCCGTCGGGACGCACCGTGTGGTGCGGCACGACGTGCGCGGCCGTCTCGAAGTCGTCGTTGCCGGTGAGCAGGTGCGCGAGGCCGAAGAGCTCGACGGGCCGGCGCTGCTCCGGTGGGAGGGCGTGGAACGCCGCCGCGCTGTCCGGGGCGCTGCCGAGGGCCGCTCGGAGCTCGGCGAGCAGCGGGCCGCCGTGCCGACGGAGCGACTCGACGTCGAGCTCCTCGAAGACGTCGTCGTCGGGCTCCTCGATCGGCGGCGGCACCGCGTCGTTGTCGGGGTCGTGGAGCCGCTCGCGGAGCGTGCCGACCTCGGCGGTGGCGGGCAGCAGGCCGAGCGGCACGCGGTCGCGGGCGGTCCCGGAGTCGATCCACGCCGCCAACCCGCGGTTCACGGACCGGAGGACGGCCTCGAGCTCGCGGTCGCGGACGACGTCGTGCGCGACGATCTGGTCGCGGAGGGTCGCGGTGAGCTGACGGCGCTGGGCCAGGACGTCCTCGATGCCCTGGCGGAGGATGCTCACCGTGTTCCGGAACGCCCGCCGCTCGCCCGCGGCGAGGGACTCGGCGAACGGGTGCGCGAGGATCACGGCGATGTCGTCGCGGAGTCGCACGAGCAGGGCGTCGTCGCGCAGCAGCTCGAAGGCCCCCTCGAAGGCGCGGCCCTCGGGCGTGGCCTGCATGAGGTCGTCGGTGCGGGCGAGGTAGTCGTCGAGGATCTCGCCGATCGGCCGGACCTCCTGCCGGAAGTCCTCGACGATGGAGCGGTGCATGGTCGCGACCGCCTCCTCGACGCGCTTGAAGTCGCTCGGGAGCTGGCGGATGAGGTCCGAGATGTTCGTGTAGCCGTCCCGCATCCGGGCGTCGTCGACGGCCTCGACGACCTCGCCGCGCACCAGTCGGTCACGCTCGGCCTGCAGCTCGGCGATCTGCGCGTCGAGCCGCCGCACCTGGACCTCGGGGTCGGGTTCGGCGCGGGCGGCCCACCGGTGCACCGCGTCGACGATCATCGCCAGGCGGCTCTCGCTGATCAGGGCACGGTCGGCGCTCAGGGCGTCGACGAGGCTCAGGGCTTCGAGGGCGTGGCTCGTCAGCGAGTACTGCTCGTCGCCGTCGGGGGAGTTCGAGCGGACGAGCCACTGCGCCGCGACCCAGTCCCGGCAGAGGGCACGGCCGTTCGGACGCGCGTCGACGTCCCCCTCGGCCTGGTCGCTCGCCGGGACCCGGGCACCGGTGGCCTGCAGCCGGGCGACGTGCTCCTCGACCTGCAGGTGCATCCGGTCCGCGGGGACGTACTGCACGTCGCGGTCGAACACCGTCCGGAACACGGCGATGACCGCGGCGCTCGTGGGACGGGACATGAGCCGGAGGGTCGGGCGGTCGAGCACCGCGCGCACGCGGGAGAACTCGAGGTCGACGTCGGTCATGGGTCCTTGGGTGGTGCGTTCGATCGGAGAAACAACAGGAGCCCGACGCGTGGGCGCCGGGCTCCTGTTGGGTGTTCTTCGGGCCCTCAACGGGCACGTGGGCGATACCAGACTCGAACTGATGACCTCTTCGGTGTGAACGAAGCGCGCTACCAACTGCGCCAATCGCCCCCTGCACTTGCGTGCCAGTCGATAGTAGCGGACGTTGGGCGGTCGGCCGAACACGGCGTGCGCCCCGGGTGTGGCGCGGTCGCTCGGGTGGGGTGGGACGGACCCGTGTTCGTCGGGGGCGGGCGTTCCCGGTGCCTGCGGCCTGGTCGGAGCGGGCGGCCCTGATGCCTGGTCGGAGCGGGCGTCCCTGGTCGGTCCGGGCGCACCTGGTCGATCGGGATCACCAGGTACGCCCGTTCCCGCTCGGCATCGCAACCGTCATGGGAAGGAACGGGCGCCGGCATGCGTCCGCCCCGCGCTCCCGAGGGCCCCGATCGGCGTGAACACGGGGGACACGCCCGGTGAACGGGGAGGATTTTGGCGGATGGGTCCCGGTTCGTATAGAGTTCTTCTCGTCGCCGCGACAGCGGGCAGACAAGAGCGGCCCGGCCAGGCAAGATCTGCGGGGCGTTCGAAGTGCGGATGTGGCGCAGTGGTAGCGCATCACCTTGCCAAGGTGAGGGTCGCGAGTTCGAATCTCGTCATCCGCTCGAGTGTGGGAGTCCTCGGACGACCACGACTCACCAGAGGGTATCCCACCGTTCGGGTACTCACG
Organism: Curtobacterium citri; assembly: GCF_030362955.1. Classification (NCBI taxonomy): domain Bacteria; kingdom Bacillati; phylum Actinomycetota; class Actinomycetes; order Micrococcales; family Microbacteriaceae; genus Curtobacterium; species Curtobacterium citri. The sequence goes on along the minus strand of NZ_JAUCML010000006.1, from coordinate 71,479 downwards.
GAGACGTGAACCTCGATGGTGGGGTGGCCGAGAGGCTAGGCAGCGGCCTGCAAAGCCGTCCACGCGGGTTCGAATCCCGTCCCCACCTCCAGTTCCACACTCCTCTGGGCGATTGGCGCAGCGGTAGCGCGCTTCCCTGACACGGAAGAGGTCACTGGTTCGATCCCAGTATCGCCCACCACGAGAAGACCCCCGGGAGACCGGGGGTCTTCGTGTTCCCGCGGCCGGGTCCGCGGATCAGCGGTGGACGCTCCGGACGGTGCTCACGCGCAGGTCGTCGAACGTGCTCGTGAACCCGGCACCGCCGAGCGAGATCAGGCCGATGCGCGGGTGCGCCCCGAGGTCCGCCGTCCACGTGCCACCCCGGACGAAGTGCCGCCCGTCGTCGCTCGTGTACGCCGTGTACTGGTGCTGGCCGCCGACCACGCGGTGCACGATCCGGAGCGTGGTGCGGTCGCCGACCGGTCCGACGACCATGTTGCCGTAGGTCGGCGACCCGGCGGGCTGCGACGAGACCTGCTTGCCGAACTCGGTCTGCCGGGTGTCGAAGATCGAGTTCGAGGTCAGGCGGACGTAGTTGCCGTCGTCGCCGTACACGATGAGGCCGCCCTGCACGTAGTTCACCCCGTCGCCGGTCGCCGGGGTGTCCACCGCGACCGTCGTCTCGACGACGTAGTCGCCGCTCGGTGCCGGCTCCGCGAGCACGGACGCGAGGGGTGTCGTCGGCGGGTGGATGTCGGCGGCCTGGGTCTGCCAGCGCAGTTGCCCGCCGCCGACGGTCCACGTGGCCGGGTCGGGTTCGCGGATCCAGGAGAGCGTCGAGGGGAGCGAGGAGCCGTCGAAGGACGTCGACGCGGAGCGCAGCAGTCGGCCGGGCACGTCCGTCGCAGCACGGGTCGGTCGGTAGGTCGGCCGCTCGCCGGGCTGGGCGACCGGTCCGGGCTGCACGGTGTCGGACGGACCGGCGCCCCCGCGGACGACCGGCCACCCGTCGACCCAGTCGAGGGGGTCGATGAGCACGGGACGCTTCGTGTAGGTGCCCTGTCCGGCGTAGTAGGGGTCGTCGCGGTCGACCGCGTGGTACACGATCCAGTCCTGACCGGCGAGGTCCGTGACCACCGTGTTGTGGCCGGTGCCGACCCAGCGGTTGCCGTTCTGCGCGAGGAGCGGGGTGCCGCCGACCCGGGTCGCCGTGATCGCGACACCGTCGCGGTCGGTGAAGGGACCGAGCGGGCTGCGGGACCGGGCGACGAAGACGCCGTAGCCGGTGAGGGCACCGTTGCAGCAGTTCGTGGCGGACCCCATGAAGTACCACCACCCGTCGTGGCGCATCAGGTAGGTGCCCTCGTAGCGGTTGTCGATCGCGATCTCGCGCTCGCTCGACGGTACCGAGCGCAGCCCGTCCGAGGTCAGGCGTCGCACGTTCACCCCGCCGAAGTAGCTGCCGAAGTACAGGTACGTGGATCCTCGGTCGGTGATCACCTCCGGGTCGAACTCCCATCGCTGCCCGGTGCCGTTCGGCGCGGCCTGCGGGGCGACGACGGGGCCGCCGGAGTCGGTCCACGGTCCGGTCGGACTCGAGCTCGTGGCGACACCGACGGCCGACCCTCCACCCGTGGGCGCGGTCGCCGTCGGGGTGTCCGATGCCGCGTAGTACAGGTACCAGCGGCCGTTGCGGTACACCACGTCAGGTGCCCAGACGCCGTTGGCGTCCCCGACCCACGCCGGCTTCGTGGTGAAGGCGTCACCGACGTACGTCCAGTGGGACAGGTCCGTCGAGCGGTACGTGGGGACGACGTGCTGGACGAGCGACCCGTCGGGGTTCTTGTCCGTCGCGGTCAGCGCGTCGGTGGTGCAGTAGAGGTACCAGTTCCGGTCGCGCCCCACGCCGTGCACGACCGTCGGATCGGCGCAGCTCGCGGCGGTCTGGCCGTCCGGCAGCGACAGCGTCATGGGGTTCTGGTGGTCCGGCGCGGCTGGACCACGTGCCGACGTCGTGCTGGCCGCCACCGCGGGTGCGGTGGCGGCACCGGCCTGGAGGAACGTGGTGGCGAGCGCCGCGACCGTCGCGACGGTGAGGATCGCTTGCATGGGTCGGCGCACGGGTGACCTGCTCTCGTCGTCGAGGAGCGTGCTGACGTGCGCGAGCGTACGCCGCGCGCCGCCGGACGGTTCCGACGGGTCGGTCGGTCGGGTCGGACGCCGGCCGTACGGTGCCGGGCGCTTGCGGTGTTCCGTACGGATGCCTCCGGGGTGTTCCGTCGAGCCGGTCCTGGTGCCACCCTCGTCCCGGGCGCGACCGACGGAGGTCGAGCACCGACCATCGGGGAGACCATGCAACGACCCACTCTGCTCGCCGTCGCGACAGCGTTCATCGCCGTCGCCGTGCTGACGACCGCCGCTCCGGCGGACGCAGCGCCCTCGCAGCCGTCAGCGCCCGCGCACGTGGCGGTCACCGGTCAGGACGACTCCGCGACCGTGACCTGGTCGGCGGGTCCGCCGGTCCGGCGAGCGCACGTGACCGGGTACACCGTGTCCGTGACGCCGACGGCGAGACACCGACACCACAGCACCCAGACCGTCGGACCGCGGACGTTCTCGGCCCGGTTCGGACACCTCGCGGAGGCGACGACCTACACGTTCACCGTGCGCGCGAAGAGCGGTCGCGCGCTGAGCGCTCCGGTGTCGGTCCGGTACACCCGACCCGCTGCGCACGTCGAGTCGCTCTACGCGATCAACGAGGCCGGTGCGCTGGTCCGGCGTCCGGTCGCCGGCGGGACGTGGCAGACCATCACCGGGTCCGGCTCCGGGTACGCCGTCGACGGAGCGGGGACCGCCTACGTGGCCAGCGCCGACGGGCACACCATCACCGCCTACCCCGAGAGCGGCGGCAGCAAGGTGGTCGCGACCGGTGTCTCGGTGGCAGGCCGGGCGCTGCTCGCCGACGACGCCGGAGACCTGTTCTTCACCCAGTCGTGGTCCATCATCGAACTGCCGCACGGGTCGGCCACCACCCGGACGGTGGGACCAGGTGACGTCGTGGCAGTCAGCCCGAACGGGTGGCTCGCTGCGCAGACCAAGAGTGCGGCCGTTCTCGTGTACGACCCGTCCGGTGTCTGGCAGAGCATCCCGGGTGGGGTCTACAACTACCTGGTCGCCCTCGGCGTCGACACCTCCGGGAACGTCTACATCAGGAACCGGTCGACGGGCGGGAGCGGCTACTTCTCGGTGGACGTCGCCCCGACGGGATCGTCGTCCCTGACGAGCCTGCTCGAGCCGGACGGTGTGGTCGCCCTCTCCCGGACCGACGTCCTCAGTGCACTGCGAACCACGACGTGGTGCGCCGCGCCGTCCCGCGCCAGTGGCTCGTGCACCCCGGACACGCGGGTGAGCTCCCTGTGGCAGCGGACCGCGTCCGGGAGCGTGACCACCGTGCCGATCAGCGGGCTCGACATCGGATCCGACGCCGAGGCCGCCGCGGACAGCGCGGGTGACGTGTTCGTCTCGCCGACGGACGGCCCGAACACCGGGCTCGTGCGCGTCCCCGCCTCGGGCGGCGCGGTCGAGCAGCTCGACACCGCCACCTACGACGAGCTCAGCGTGCACTGACCGTCGCGCTGTCCCTCGGCCCGGCCTGCCAGCGGCCACCACGGTGGTCCTGGCAGGCTGGGTCCATGGGGTGGATGCAGCGCATGCCGACGTGGACAGCGGGGCTCGTGATGGCGGTCGCGTTCGCCGTCGCCTGGTTCGGCACCACGTTCCTCACCATCCCGGAGACCAGCCTCGGGGCCAGGGCGCTCACCTCGGCGTTCGTCGGAGCGCTCTACGGGGTCGGCATGGGCTCCTGGTTCGGACGGAACCGCCGCCGGTACGGCGCGGCGGCCCGTCGGCCGGGGTTCGCACGAGCCGTCCGGCGCGGCGTCCTCCCGCCCGACGCCGACGTCGACGAGTGGCGCCGCGCGCTCACGCACCACCGTCGGCAGTACCGGCCGCTGCGGTGGGCGGCTCCGTTGTTCTACCTGCCCATGACCGCACTCGCGGTGTGGCTGGCGGTCACCGGCCAGCCGGCGTTCTGGGTCGGCGCGGTCTTCTCCGTCGGCGTCGGGGTCGCGACCGCTGTCACGACCCCGCGCGTGCTGCGCAACACCGAGGTCATGCTGGCGGAGCTCGACCGGCGCGAGCACGAGGTCGCAGGGGCGTCCGGACGCGGCTGACACCACTGGCTGCTGGTCGACGTCACACGGCGCAACCTCCGTTCACGCGCCGCAACAGTCGTCGACTCCGCGGGCCGGCCCACGTAGCGTCGCCGTGTGATCGACCGCCCCGCACGGAGGACGTAGCCCATGCCCGACCGCACCGTCCTCGTCACCGCACTCCAGGGCAGCGGCTGGCACCCGGCCGCCTGGCGGGTGCCGGGGTCTGCCGCCGCGCGGCTCACGGGTCTCCGCCACTGGCGCGACCTGATCGTCGAGCAGGACCGCCTCGGCATCGACGCCGTCACCCTCGAGGACTCCTTCGCGGCCGGCCCGGTCGACGCGAGCGGTGACCTCGACACCCGCACCGTCGTCGGCCGACTCGACGCCCTGCTCGTCGCGAGCGCCGTTGCTCCCGCGACCCGCTCGATCGGGCTGGTGCCGACCGTCTCGGTGACGCACACCGAGCCCTTCCACGTCGCCACGGGCCTCCAGACCCTCGACCACGTCTCGCTCGGGCGGGCCGGGTGGCGGATCCAGGTCAGCCCGACGACCCGCGAGGCCGCGCTGTTCGGCCGCCGCCCCGGCGGCGACGACGCGACCGCCCTCTTCGCCGAGGCACGCGAGGTCGCCGAGGTCGTCAGCCGCCTCTGGGACAGCTGGGACGACGACGCGATCATCCGCGACGTCGCCACCGGCCGCTTCATCGACCGCGACCGCATCCACGGTGCCGAGTTCGTCGGCGCGCACGTCTCGGTGCACGGCGCCTCGATCGTCCCGCGGTCGCCGCAGGGGCGACCGCCGGTGTTCTCGCTGGCGCACCGCGCGGACGCGGCCGCCTTCGCCGTCGACACCGCCGACGTCGTGCTCGTCACCCCCGGCTTCGACGGCGTGCAGGCACGCAGCGCCCTGGCACTCGTCCGTGACGCCGAGCAGGCTGCCGGCTCCGACCTCCGTCGCCCGGTCCTCGCGGACCTCGCGGTGCTCATCGCGTCGTCGGCTGCCGAGGCCGCCGACGCGCTCGCTGCGCTCGACGCCGCGGCGGGGACGCCGTACGCCGTCGGGTCGGGCTCGGACACCACGGTCCTCGCCACGACCGTCGCCGACCTCGTCGAGCGGATCGGGGACCTGCGGGCGCTCGGGTACGCCGGCGTGCGACTCCGACCACTGCGCATCCCGATCGACTCGACCGCGATCGCCCGCCAGCTCGTCCCCGCGCTCGTGACGGCCGGTCTCCGCGCCGACGTCGCCTCGCGGCCCACCGCCGACCTGCGCACGCGGCTCGGCATCGCCCCGGCGGTCAGCCGGTACGCAGCAGCCCGCCCCGTGTCCGGCCGGTCGTCCCAGGAGGTCTCCGCATGACCAGCAAGCGTCAGGTCCACCTCGCCGCCCACTTCCCGGGAGTCAACAACACCACCGTGTGGAGCGATGATCGGGCCGAGAGCCAGATCGCGTTCTCGTCCTTCGAGCACTTCGCCCGGAACGCCGAGCGCGGGTGCTTCGACTTCCTGTTCCTCGCCGAGGGGCTGCGGCTCCGTGAGCAGAAGGGCCGCATCCACGACCTCGACGTGGTCGGTCGTCCGAACACGCTCGCGATCCTGGCCGCCCTGGCCGGGGTCACCGACCACATCGGTCTCGTCGGCACGCTGCAGACGACGTTCAACGAGCCGCTCGAGCTCGCGAAGCAGCTCGCGACGCTCGACCACCTCAGCGACGGACGGGCCGGCTGGAACGTCGTGACGAGCTCGGACGCGTTCCACGGCGCGAACTTCCGTCGCGGTGGCTTCCTCGACCACGCCGACCGGTACACACGGGCGGCCGAGTTCGTCGAGCTGGCCCGCGAGCTCTGGGACTCGTGGGACGCGGGTGCCGTCGTCGCCGATGCGTCGGTCGGCCGGTTCGCCGACCGGTCCCGCATCCGCGACGTCGACCACCACGGCCCGCAGTTCGACGTCGCCGGCACGTTCCCGGTCCCGCGCAGCCCGCAGCGGCACCCGGTCGTCGTGCAGGCCGGGGACTCCGACGAGGGCCGCGACCTCGCCGCCCGGCACGCCGAGGTGGTCTTCTCGCTGCACACCGAGTTCGACGACGCGCGCACCTTCTACACCGACGTCACCGACCGACTGGAGCGTGTCGGCCGGAGCAAGGACGAACTGCTGATCCTGCCCGGCGCGACCTTCACCCTCGGCGACACTCAGGCCGACGCCGAGGAGCGCTCCCGGGCGATCCGCCGCGCGCAGGTCAGCCCGGCGACCGCGATCGCGTTCCTCGAACAGGTGTGGAACCGTGACCTGTCGTCGTACGACGTCGACGGCCCGCTGCCCGACGTCGAACCGGACGTCGACGCCGACGCGATCACCCGCGGCCGCGTGAGGCACGCGAAGGACCCGCGAGCGCTCGTGCGGTCCTGGCGCGACCGGGCCGCTGCCGAGCACCTGACCATCCGGCAGCTCGTGATCGAGGTCTCGACCAGCGGCGGCTTCGTCGGCACCCCGTCGTCGATCGCCGCCGAGATCGACCGCTACGTGCAGGAACGGGCGAGCGACGGGTTCGTCGTCGTCCCGCACACGAACCCGTACGGCCTCGACGACTTCGTCGACCGCGTCGTCCCGCTGCTGCAGGAACGCGGCGTGTACCGGTCCTCCTACGACGAGGGTGCGACCCTCCGCCGGACGCTCGGGCTGCCCGGGCACGTCCTCGACCGCCAGCAGGTGACCGCATGACCGCCGTCCAGCGTCCGGTCCCGCTGTCCGTCCTCGACCTCGTGCCGGTGTCGTCCGGCTCCACGTCCGCCGAGGCGCTCCGCAACACGGTCGACCTCGCCGCCGCTGCGGAGCGCGCCGGGTACGCCCGGTACTGGCTCGCCGAGCACCACCTCAACCCCGGGGTCGCGGGCAGCGCGCCGAACATCGTCATCGGTGCCGTCGCCGCAGCGACCTCCACGATCCGGGTCGGGAGCGCCGCGACCCTCGTCGGCAACGTCCGGGCGCTGCAGATCGCCGAGGCGTTCGGCACGCTCACCGGTCTGTACGGCCCACGGTTCGACCTCGGACTCGGGCGCTCCGGGGCGCCCGCTCCCGGTGCTCCGGCGCCCCCGGCGCTCGAACCCCGCGACGACGAGGTCGTCGACGGGCTGCTCGTGCCGTCGCCGTTCGCGTTCCGCATCGCTCCCGGGAGCCGCTTCGCGCTCCAGGGGGAGCTGCTCGGCCGGGTCCCGGGCGACGTCGAGCGGTTCGACGACGAACTCGCGCTCATCCGGGACCTCTTCGCCGGTACGTACGAGCGCGACGGACAGGTCGTCGACGGCACCCCCGCAGCCGGGGCCGACGTCGAGCTCTGGATCCACGGGTCGACCGGCGGTGCGAGCGCCCGGGCTGCCGGTGCGCTCGGTCTGCCCTACGGCGCGAACTACCACACGTCCCCGGGCACGGTGCTGGACTCGGTCCGCGCCTACCGCGAGGCGTTCCGACCCGGCGTGCTCGACGCCCCGCACGTCATCGTGTCCGCCGACGTCGTCGCTGCCGACTCCGCTGCCGCGGCGTCGGAGCTCGCGCTCGGGTACGACCGCTGGGTGCACTCGATCCGCTCGGGCGTCGGGGCGATCCCGTACCCGACCCCGGCGTGGGCCCGCGAGCACCCGGTCGACCCGGCGGTCGCCGAGGCGGTGGCCGACCGGGTGGCGACGCGCTTCGTGGGGGACGCCGGGCACGTGGCCGACCGCCTCGCGGTGCTGCAGCGCGTCACGGGCGCCGACGAGCTCCTCGTGACGACGATCACGCACGACCACGCCGCGCGGGTCCGGTCGTACGAGCTGCTCGCCGCCGAGTGGGGCGCGCGTGCCGCGCGTCCCGCGGCCGTCGAGGTCGCCTGACGCGGGTCCGTCCCGGTCGCTCCGGACGGGAGGCGCGGTGCCAGCCAGCACCGCGCCTCCCGTCGTTCCCGGCGCGGGTCCGGGGCCCGGCTCGGGCTCGGGCTTCCGCGAGCGCGCAAGAAACGTCACTCTCGTGGCGTTCGGACGGCGTGTCGTGCACGCGCCGCGATCCGCCGACGGCATGTCGTGCACGCTCGGCGATCACTCGACGGCGTGTCGCGCGACCGCTGCGGACGCAACGGACGACGTCCCCGCCGTAGTGCGACAGCGGGGACGTCGTCCAGGGGCGGCGGGGACCTCAGCTGTTGTCGAGCGGCAGGCCCTCGGGGTTCACCTCGGAGTGCTCCACGGCCTCGTTCGACAGGTTGTACGCCGTGAGCCACTTGCCGTACGTGCCGTCCTCGATGAGCTCGTCGACGGCCTCGGCGATCGGCTTCGCGAGCCCGCTGCCCTTCTTGGTCGTCGCCGCGATGAGCCCCTGCAGCGAGGACCCGGCGCCGGAGTACGTCCCCGCGGTCTTCGTCTCGTGGGCGCTCCCGGCGCTCTGCTTGTTCGCGTAGGCGGTGGTCGGGTTCGGGCCGAAGTAGCCGTCGATCTTGCCCGAGTCGAGCGCGAGCTTCACCGCGTTGCCGTCCGGGTAGTACTTGACGTCGATCGTCCCGCCCGTCTTCTCGAGTTCGGTCTTCCACTCGAGCAGGATCTTCTCCTGGTTCGTGCCGGAGCTCACGGCGATGGTCTTGCCCGCCAGCACCGAGGGGTCGCCGTCGAACGCGAGCGTGCTGTCGGCGGGGACCTGCAGCGCGAGCTCGTCCTGCCGGTACGAGGCGAAGTCGTACTTCTCCTTGCGCTGCTCGGTCACGGTGATGTTCGAGAACCCCGCGTCGAACTTGCCGCTGTCGATGCCGACGAACAGGTTGTCCCACGTGGCGTTCTGCACGTCGGCCTCGAGCCCCAGCTTCGCGGCGACGAGTCGGCCGAGGTCGGGTTCGGAGCCGGTCAGTGTCTGCTGGTCGTCGCCGGTGAAGGCGAGCGGCGGGAACCCGGACGGCAGGGCGCCGACGCCGATGGTGAGCTTGCCGGAGGACTTCACGTCGGCCGGCAGGGCGTCGTGCAGCTCCGTGTCCTCCGCGACGGTGACCTTCGTCTCCGTCGCGGCGCCGTTCGACGCGGCGCCGATGGTGAGCGTGCCGTCGGACGCGCCGGCGCCGGCGTCGGCCGTCGCGTTCGCGACGCACCCGGCGAGGGCGACGACGACGCCGGCGGCGACGACGAGGGCTCCGGCGCGGTGACGCCAGCGTGCGGGGGAGGTCGTGGACATGGTGCTCCTGAGGATCGTGGTCGGTGCGAGGACGGGCGGACGGGACGGGGCGGACGGGACGGTCAGTGGACGCGGGACAGGAAGTCGCGCGTGCGGGGGTGCTGCGGGGCGTCGATGACCTGGGCCGGTGGCCCCTGCTCGACGACCCGGCCGTGGTCGAGGAACACGACGTGGTCGGCGACCTCGCGGGCGAAGGCGGCCTCGTGCGTGACGATGACGAGCGTGGTGCCGGACTCCGCGAGGTCCCGGATCACGCCGAGCACCTCACCGACGAGCTCCGGGTCGAGCGCGGACGTCGGCTCGTCGAGCAGCACGACGGACGGGTCGAGGGCCAGCGCCCGGGCGATCGCGACGCGCTGCTGCTGCCCGCCGGAGAGCTGCCGGGGCCGCGTGGCACCGCGGTCGCCGAGTCCGACGCGGTCGAGCAGCTCCCGGGCCCTGGCCTTCGCGGTCGCGGCGGGGACACCGGCGGCGACGGGGCCCTCCGCCACGTTCTCGAGCGCGGTGAGGTGCGGGAAGAGCTCGAAGTGCTGGAACACGAACCCGATGCGGGACCGCTGTCGGCGGAGGGCGCGTTCCGGCAGCGCCTTCCAGCGGGGGAGTCCGTTCCGGCCCGTCCGGAGTCGGACGCCGATGGGCTCCCCGCCGACGGTCACGACACCCCGGTCGAGGGCTTCGAGGCGGTTGATCGTCCGCAGGAGCGTCGACTTGCCCGATCCGGACGGCCCGAGGACCACGGTGACGCTGCCGGCCGGCAGGGCGAGGTCGACGCCGTCGATGACGACGTGCTCGCCGAACGCCTTGACGGCGCCGTGGATGCCGATGGCTGCACTCATGAGACGGTCCTGTCGTCGATCGATGCCGGAGGAGTGGCCCGGGCGAGCGGAGCGGCGCGCCGGATCGCTGCCCGCACGCGCTGCCACGGCGTCGGCGGCAGCGTGCGCACGGACCCGCGGGCCGTCCACCGCTCGACGTGGTACTGCACGACGGACACCGCGCTGGTCAGCGCCAGGTACCAGATCGTCGCGACGACGAGCAGCGGGATGATGTCGGTCGGGTAGGTGCTCGACAGGTTCTGCACGACGCCGAACAGGTCGAGGAGCGACACGTAGAACAGCAGCGACGATGCCTTGAGCAGTCCGACGACCTGGTTCACGAACGCCGGGACGATCGACCGCAGCGCCTGTGGCAGGACCACACGGACGAACTGCCGACGGCGCGACAGGCCGAGCGCCTGCGCGGCCTCCTGCTGACCGTGGTCGACGGCCAGCACGCCGGCGCGGACGATCTCCGACGCGTAGGCGATCTCGCTCAGGCTGAGGGCGGCGACGCCGATGGCGAGGTCGCTCAGCAGGTTCGTCGTGGGGACCTCGAGCTGCGGTCCGAAGGGGATCCCGATGCCGATCGTCGGGTACAGGGACCCCAGGTTGTACAGGAAGACGAGCACCAGGATGAGCGGCACCGACCGGAAGAGCCAGACGTACCCCCACGCGAGCCCGGCCAGCACCGGGTTCCGGGAGAGCCGGGCGATCGCGACGACGACACCCCCCGCGAAGCTGATGACCGCGCTCAGCGCCGTGGCGACGAGCGTCAGCTGCAGTCCGGTCAGGATCGCCGGGCTGAACAGCCACCGGCCGACCGCGGGCCACCCCCACTGCTCGTTGGTGAAGAGGGTCTCGACGAGGTTGAGCAGGAGGACGAGCACGAGCGCCGCGGCGACCCACCGGACCGGGTGCCGGAGCGGCAGCACCGGTCGGTCGAGGGCGGCACGGGACGCCGCGTCGAGGGCGGTGGTGGCGGTGTCGTCGTCGCCGTCGTCAGGCGCCGGCGCCGGTCCGAGCAGCTTCTCGAACGGGTGGATCCCGACCTCCTCGGCCGGGCGGGCGGTGTCGTAGAGCGGCGTGTACCCGGCGCGCCGGTACAGCCGCACGGCCTCGGGCTGCCGCGGTCCGGTGGTCAGGTACACCCGCCGGAACCCGCGACGCCGCGCCTCGGCCTCGAGCTCCGCGACGACGAGGGCGGCGAGGCCCCGGCCCCGGTGCTCCGGCGCCGTCCAGATCCGCTTGAGCTCGACCGTGTCGTCGTCGTACGGCTTGAAGGCACCGCCGGCGACCAGCCGGTCGTCCTCGTGGAGCAGGACGAAGGCGCCGCGCGGTGCGACGAAGTCCTCGGCCGGCCACCGGGCGAGTTCGACGGAGGCCGGTTCGCCGAGGTCCTCGCCGTACCGTGCGTCGTACTCGCGCTCGAGGTCGGCGAGCAGCGGTGCCGCGTCCGGGTGGTCCGGAGTCGTCGTCCGGAACACCAGTCGCCGCGGTGCGTTCGCGTGCCGGGTCAGCCCTGCCGTGTCGGTCATGGCGCGACCGTACGGCCGTGCACCGGGCGGGACAACGATCAGCGCAACGGACCGACGCGCGGCGCAATCCGGCGACACGGGACGCAACCCGTCGACACGGGACGCAACGCGGCGTCACACGATCGAGCCCGGCGAGGAAGCGGACCGCTCGGCCCGCCCCGGATCAGACGGGCCGGTAGATCGCGATCGGGGGAGCCGACGCGTCGCCGTCGTCGTGGGCGTCGCCGGTCGCGAGCCAGGTCCGACCCTCGTGCTCGATCGTCGTCGGCAGGTCGCCGTGGACGAGGATCCGGACCGCCGGGGAGTCGCCGTCGATCAGGTCGACGCCGTGGGCCTCGGTCCCGCCCGGGTTGTCGTGCACGTAGCTCATGCGGCCCAGTGAACTCCCCGCTCCGGTGAACTCGCCGGTGCCGGGAGGAGGAGACCGTCCGACCGCCCGCAGCGTTCGGGTCACCGCGGACGGTCGGACGAGGGGTGGGTGGCCCCTGGTACGCGGGCGACGCTGCTCGTGGCACCGAGGAACCATCCGGAGCCGACGGCGGAACGGATCGGTCGACACGCCGAGCGGGCCGCCGAGGTACTGCGCGACGCGCCCGGCACGGCGTCGGATCCTCGCAGCACGCCGATCGCGGGGTAGAGTGTTCCCGTACGCGGATGTGGCGCAGTGGTAGCGCATCACCTTGCCAAGGTGAGGGTCGCGAGTTCGAATCTCGTCATCCGCTCGGAACACGAAGGCCCCGGTCACCGACCGGGGCCTTCGTCGCGTCAGGCGCCGCCGAAGCGTTCGGCCCGCACGTCGGACACGTCGTGCCCGAGCTCCGCGAGCCACCGCAGCACCTGCTCGACGAACGGCGTCGAGCCGCAGACGTACACGAGTGCTCCGGCCTCGGGCGGCAGGACGGCCTGTGCGAGTGCGTCCCGGGTCAGGCGCCCCACGGGTGCGTCCGACCCCTCCGGCGCCCGCCGGCTGTACACGTGGGTGACCTCGAGCGGCGCGTGCCGACGCTGCGCCGCGTCGAGTTCCGCGCGGAAGAACACGTCCTCCGGGGCCCGGACCGCGTACAGCAGCCGGAACGGCGTCGGGTCGTCGGCCTCCGCGTGCGCGGTGACCATCGGGAGCAGCGGGACGATGCCCGAGCCCCCGGCGACGAGCTGCACCGGCCGTTCCGACCGACCCGGCAGCCAGACGAACCACCCGCCGAGCGGACCGTGCACCTCGACGGCGTCGCCCACCTCGATCGCGTCGACGAGGAACGGGGACACCTCGCCGCCCTCGACGCGGTCGACCGCGAGGACCACCTGCGTGCCCTCGCCCGCCGAGGCGACCGAGTACGAGCGGGACGCCTGGTAGCCGTCCTCGGCGGTGAGGCGGAGGTCCAGGTGCTGCCCCGGGTCGTTGCCGGGCCAGGTCGGCACGTCGAGGACGATGCGGCGCGCGTTCGGCGTCTCCTGCGTCACGGCGGCGACCGTCGCCGGGTGCCAGGCCGGCCGCCTGCGGACGGGGGCCGGCGTGACCGGGGTGACCCGGGCCTCCCGGCCGTCGACGGGGGTGGGAGCGCTCACCAGTACCGCTCCTCCTTCCAGGGGTCCCCGTGCATGTTGTAGCCGGCGTTCTCCCAGAACCCCGGTTCGTCCTCGGCCTGCATGACGATGCCGCGCACCCACTTCGCGCTCTTCCAGAAGTACAGGTGCGGGACGAGCAGGCGGGCGGGGCCACCGTGCTCGGGCGTCAGCGGCTCGCCGTCCGCCTCGAACGCGATCCACGACCGCCCGCCGAGCAGCTCGTCGCGCGGCACGTTCGTCGTGTAGCCGCCGAAGCTGTGCACCGTGCAGAAGTCGAGCGACGTCTCCACCTGCGCGAAGAGCCGGTCGAGCGGGACGCCGCGCCACGGCATGTCGAGCTTGGTCCAGTGGGTGACGCAGTGGATGTCGACCGTCACGTCCTCGACGCCGAGCGCGTGCACCTCGTCCCAGGTCCAGGTGTGCAGCCCGCCCTCGGTGCGGATCGAGAAGCTCCAGTCCGCCGGCGCGATGTCCGGCGTGGCGCCCGCGGAGAGCACGGGCCAGTCACGCACGAGCGTCTGCCCAGGTGGGATCCGGGGGTCGTCGCGGTCGTCGCGTCGGCCGCCGAACCCTCGGGTGAACGTCGCCATGGTGCTCCTCGTGGTCGCGGGTGGTCCCGTCCATCCTGCCGTGCGGCACCGATGCGCGTCACGCGGGTGCCGGTGGCGGCCGGGAGGCGCGTGGCCGCATCCGGCGTCGGAGTCTCCGCCCGTCCGCGGCGAGGGTTCACCGACGCGTCCGCGTCCGTTCACCTGCTGAGTCGCTGCTCAGGTCATCCTCGTGATGCCACCCGAACGGGTGCCATCACGAGGGGAACACCTGATGCACGCCACTCCCACCAAGCGACGCCGCAGGGCGCTCGCACTCGGCGCCGCGCTCGTCGCAGCCGCCATCGCCGTGCCCGCCGGGGCCGAGGCCGTCGGTCAGCTCGCGCTCAGCCAGCACGGCGGCGCGCAGCGGCACCAGGGCGACCAGACCCGCACCGTCCAGCAGGCGATCCAGCGCGCCGGCGCGAAGAACGTCATCCTGCTCATCGGCGACGGGATGGGCGACTCCGAGATCACGATCGCCCGCAACTACCAGTACGGCGCCGCCGGTCGTCTGCCCGGACTCGACGCACTGCCGCTCACGGGCTCCTACACGACCTACTCGGTCGTGAAGGACGGCGCGGACAAGGGCAAGCCCGACTACGTCACCGACTCGGCAGCCTCGGGCAGCGCCTGGGCGACCGGGACGAAGACGTACGACGGGGCGATCTCCGTCGACGTGGACGGGAAGCCCCAGCAGACGCTGCTCGAGCTCGCGAAGGCGAACGGCCTGCGCACCGGCGACGTCTCGACCGCCGAGATCCAGGACGCCACCCCGGCGGTCCAGGTCGCGCACGTCGGCGCCCGCTCCTGCTACGGCCCGGACACCGCCTCCTGCGGCAGCGACGCCCTGCAGAACGGCGGCCTCGGCTCGATCAGTGAGCAGCTGCTGAACGCCCGCCCCGACGTGACCCTCGGCGGCGGCTCGGCGAGCTTCCAGCAGACGGCGAAGGCCGGTCAGTGGCAGGGCGACACGCTCGTCTCGCAGGCGCAGCAGCGCGGCTACCAGGTCGTGTCCGACGCTGCGGGGCTCGCGGGCGTGCGTGCCGCCGACCAGTCGAAGCCGCTCCTCGGGCTCTTCACGCCGGGCAACTTCCCGACCCGGTACGCGCCGACCACGGCCACCGTCGGCGGTGCGGACCAGGCTCCGGTGACCTGCACGGCGAACCCGGCGCGCCTGTCGACGGGGCTCTCGCTGCAGTCGCTGACGAACAAGTCGATCCAGCTGCTCGACCGTGGCCGCGGGAAGTCCGGCAAGGGCTTCTTCCTGCAGGTCGAGGGCGCGAGCATCGACAAGCAGGACCACGCGGCCGACGCGTGCGGCCAGATCGGCGAGACGATCGACTTCGACGAGGCCGTGCAGGCCGCCCTGGCGTTCGCGAAGCAGGACGGCAACACGCTCGTCATCGCCACCGCCGACCACGCCCACTCGAGCCAGATCGTCGACAACACGCCGCCGACCTCGCTGTCGACCGCGCTCCGCACCGCCGACGGCACCACGATGAAGGTGTCCTACGGCACGGCGGGTGCCGGGTCCTCGCAGCAGCACACCGGCACACAGGTCCGCATCGCGGCCTACGGCCCGGGGGCGGCGAACGTGGTCGGACTCTCCGACCAGACCGACACGTTCTCCACCATCCGCGACGGACTGCGCCTGTCGGAGGACGTCGCCGCGCTGAGCCGTGGTGCCCGGGTGGACGTGTCCGACCGGTCGCCGCACCGCGGGGAGCGGGTCACGTTCACCGCGAGCCGGTTCGCCGGCGACCGGCAGGTCCGGGTGCAGGCCGGGAACACCGACCTCGGCACGCTCGACCTGGTCGACGGACGAGCGTCGGTGCAGTGGAAGGCCGAGCGGGGCAGCACGACGGTGACGTTCACCGGTGTGCAGACCGGTCGTCAGGCCACCGCGCAGGTCCGCGTGCGCTGACGTCCCCCTCGCAACACGCAACCCCGGCGGTTGCTCGCAGCGGAACAGCGCTGCGGGGAACCGCCGGGGTTGCGTTCTGCGGAGGCGCGCCCGGTCAGGAGCGGTGCGTGGACGGCTCGTGGTCGTCGAACAGGACGTCCGGGGCGTCCACCCGGCGGTCGGTCACGGTCGTCGGACTCTCGAGGTGCACCGCGCCGGACGGCAGGATCCCGGCACCGCCGAAGCGCTCCATGACCCGCCACTGCGCGACGACGTCCTCGCCCGAGTGCTCGGGCGGGAGCACCGGCCAGAAGCCGAAGCCGCCGACGGTCTCGAGCGCCTCCCGGTCGTAGAGCACGCACGCTCCGACCCACGCCACGCGGTAGGGGACCCAGCCGCCCGGTTCGACGTCGAGCCCGGCCGCGACGTGCGCCGGGTTCGCCGCGTTGTGCAGCGACAGCCGGTCGAACGCGGGGGTCCCGCGGCGGACCACCTCGGGCACGACGGGGCCGTCCCAGGGCTCGTACACGGCGGTCTCGTGCGGACGTCGGTCCTGCAGGTACGACAGGCCCTGCACGGCGCTCCCGACGAAGCCGCACCCCAGGTCGTGCAGGGCGTCGAGCATGCGACGGACGGTGCCCGGCTCGAGCCAGACGTCGTCGTCGAGGTACAGCACCGCGGGGGCGGTGGCGTGGTCGAGCAGGTGCTGCCGGTGCTCCGCCAGGCCGCGCCGTTCCGGGTGCGCGAGCAGCACGACGGAGCGGCCCTGTGCCTCCAGGACGCGCAGCATGGCGGCGACCGCCGGCACGGTGGCGGCGTCCTGACCCGCGGACTGGTCGCTCAGCACGAGCCGGAAGGCGACGTCCGTCTGCGCGGCGAGTCCGGCGAGCGTCGTCGCGAGCTCCGCCGGGCGGCCGACCGTGGGGACGAGGACGTCGACCTCGGCCGTCGTCGCGTCGTCCGCGACCGGACGGCCCCAGGCGCCCGACCAGCGCGCCACGGTCACGGCGCCGGGTCGGGTTCGGTGGCCGGGGCGGTGTCGACCGCGGCGCCGTCCGTCCCGGCGTCCGCAGCAGCCGCTGCCGCGGTGGCCGCTGCTGCCTCGCGGATGCGTCGGACCACGGCGGTGGTCGAGTGCTCCGGCACGTAGTCGACCATGACGACCTCGCCGCCGTAGGCACGGACGACCCCGGTCTCCTGCAGCATCTCCGGCGAGTAGTCGCCGCCCTTGACGTAGACCTCGGGCCGCAGGCGCTCGATGAGCGGGATCGGGGTGTCCGTCGCGAAGACCGTCACCAGGTCGACGCACGCGAGGGCGGCCAGTACGCCGGCACGGTCCTCCGCGGTGTTGATCGGACGCTCCGGACCCTTCAGCCGGCGGACCGAGTCGTCGTCGTTCAGGGCGACGACGAGCAGGTCCCCGAGCTCACGCGCCTGCCGGAGGTAGGTGGTGTGGCCGCGGTGCACGACGTCGAAGCAGCCGTTCGTGAAGACCACGCGCCGGCCGGCCGCCCGTGCGGCCTCGACCGCGGTGGCGAGGTCGTCGTGGTCGACGACGGTCGCGGCCGGTGCGGTCACCGACTCGACGAGTGCGGCGGCCGTGCAGACGGAGGTGCCGGCCTCGCGGACGACGACGTCGGCAGCTGCCTGGGCGACGGCGATCGCGTCCCGGAGCGGCGCCCGGACGGCGAGGGCGACGGTCGCCGCGGCGCAGAACGTGTCACCGGCGCCGGACGCCTGCTGCTCCGACGCGGGCGTCGCGCGCGTGCGGAAGGCCTGGTCCGCGCCGCGCTCGAGCAGGACGGTGCCGTCACGGTCGAGCGTGACCACCGCGGCGCGGGCGCCGCTGCGGGCGAGCACCTCGTCGCGGGCATCGACGACGACCGGGACGCGGGCAGAGCCGGCGCCGAGGTCACGGCCGAGCAGACCCGCGGTCTCGCCGGAGTTCGGCGTCACGAGGTCCGGGTGCAGGGCCGCCCACCGGGTGAGGTCGTGCGCGTCGACCACGACCGCGCTGGGACGGTCGCGGTCGAGCACCGGGACGACGTCCTCCGGCTGGACGCCGAGGTCGTAGTCGCAGACCACGGCGGCGTCGGCCGTGCGGACGGCACGCGCGACGGCCCCGGCGAGCCGGGCCCCGGCGTGGGCGTCCGGCGTCGCGGCGAGCTCGTCCACGCGGACGACGACGCGGTCGCCGCCGACGACGCGGGACTTGGTCGTCGTGCGCGCGCCGGGGACCTCGACCAGGTACGTCGTGTCGACGCCGGCGGTCTCGAGCCGCTCGCGGAGGACGCGGCCCGACTCGTCGTCACCGATCAGCCCGACCATGCGGACGCGGGCGCCGAGGGCACGGGCGTTCACCGCGGTGTTCGCCGCACCACCGGGGACCGCGATGGTCTCGGTGACGCGGACGACGGGAGCGGGGGCCTCGCGCGAGACGCGCTCGGCCTTGCCGACGGTCCAGCGGTCGAGGATGCAGTCGCCGATGACGACCACGAGGGGCTCGCGGTCGTCGACGGTGGCGACGAGGTCACGGACCAGGCGGACGTCGGCGGTCATCGGGTGCCTCCGGAGGTGGTGCGGGCGGGCGCGGGCTCGAGGTGCACGACCGTGGTCGTGGTCATCTCGTCGAGCAGGTGGGGGCCGTAGCCGAAGCCGGCGCCGGAGGCACCGCGGGGCTGGGCGCTGCCGCCGGGTGCTCCGCCGAAGACGGCGTTCACCTTGACGGTGCCGACGGGCAGTTCCGCGGCGGCACGCAGGGCGTTGCCCGTGTCGCCGGTCAGGACGGTCGCGGCGAGGCCGTAGCGGTCGGCAGCGGCCAGGCGGAGCCCCTCGTCGAACGACTCGACGACCCGGACCGGGGCGATCGGGCCGAAGGTCTCCTCGGTCATCACGAGCATCTCGTCCGCGCAGTCGGTGAGGACGGTCGCCGGGTAGAACGTCCCGGTGCCGCCGGGGGTGACACCGCCGGTCCGGACCGTCGCACCGCGCTGCACGGCGTCGTCGACGTGCGACTGGACGGTGCGGCGGAGGCGGTCGTCGACGAGCGGGCCGAACTCGGCCGCGGGGGAGGCCGTCCGACGCTCCGCCTCGGCGACGAGCGCGGCGGTGAACTCCTCGGCGAGGTCGCGGTGCACGTAGACCCGCTCGACGCTCGTGCAGATCTGCCCGGTGTTCGCGAAGGCCCCGAGGGCGACCTGCGCCGCGGCCCAGGTCGGGTCGACGTCCGCGTCGACGACGACCGCGTCGTTGCCGCCGTTCTCACGGATGACGTGGGCGCGCGTGGTGGCGGCGACCTCGGTCAGGCGGTCGCCGGTCGCGGTCGAGCCGACGTGTGCGTAGACGTCGATGCCGTCCTGCTGCAGCAGCGCCTCGCCGGTGCTCGCGTCACCGTCCACACCCACGAGGACGCCGTCGGGCAGGACCTCGGCGAGCAGCGCGTTCAGCCGGGCGATCGTGCCGGGGCAGCGCTCGCTGCCCTTGTGCACGACGGTGTTGCCCGTGACGATCGCTGCCCCGAGGATGCCGAGCGCCACGGCCACCGGGTCGTTCCAGGGCGTCAGCGCCAGGACGACACCGCGCGGGTGCGGCACCGACCAGTCGGCGGCACCGAACTGCCCGCGGAGGGCCTCGCCGCGGTGGACCGGGCCGAGCTCGGCGTACTGCACGAGCGTCCCGATGCCGGCCTCCACGCCGCCCAGCGCGTCGCCCGGCACCTTTCCGGTCTCGCGGGTGTTGAGGTCGGCGAGCTCCTGGGCGTGCGCACGGAGGTGGGCCGCGGCGGCGTGCAGCAGGGCGCCGCGCTCCGCTGGTGCCGTGCGTGCCCACGCGGGGGCGGCCGCACGGGCGCGCGCGACGGCGTTCTCCACGTCCTCCGGCGTCGAGCGCGGCGTCGTCGTGGCGATCGAGCCGTCGACGGGGTCGGTGACCACCAGGTGGTCGGCGTCGGTCGCGGTGGGGGACGGGGAGGCGAGCGTCATGGTGTCCTTCACGGATGTACGGGCAGTTCCTCCACGTTCCTCGGACGATCCTGAGCGCTGCCCCGGTTTCCCGATCGCTCGTCCGTGGAGCGCACACCGCCGCGCTCACGGTGGCACTGCTCCGGCTCCTCTCGGCAGCGCTCCGGTAGACGGGTGTGGTGCAACTGATCGGCAACGGTGGAGAACGCTTCGACGACGTCCGGGAGATCGCGGTGCTCCGCGGCGGCGGGCTGGGGGACCTGATGTTCGCGGTCCCCGCGCTCGAGGCGCTGCACGCCGCGTACCCCGACGCGCGCATCACGCTGCTCGGCGGTCCGACGGCCCCGGCGGTGCTGCGCGGGCGCACGGACGCCGTGCACGCGTTCGAGGAGCTGCCGGTCGTGCCCGGGGTGCGTGACGGCGGCGAGGGGGCCCCGACGCTCGAGGACTTCGAGCAGCGGCTGCGCGGCCGCTTCGACCTCGCGGTGCAGCTGCACGGCGGCGGCCGGAACTCGAACCCGTTCCTG
Source organism: Curtobacterium citri (assembly GCF_030362955.1). Lineage (NCBI taxonomy): Bacteria > Bacillati > Actinomycetota > Actinomycetes > Micrococcales > Microbacteriaceae > Curtobacterium > Curtobacterium citri. The sequence continues at coordinate 51,202 of NZ_JAUCML010000006.1, read as the reverse complement.
CTGCGGCTCGGCGCCCGGCACACCGTGGGCACGGCCACCGAGGACGCCGAGGTCCTCGAGCGGTGGGTCCGCTACGTCTACTACCAGCACGAGGTCGTCCGCGGGCTCGAGGTCGCCTCGCTCGCCGGTGCCGCCCCGGTCACGCTCGACCCGCGGTTGCACGTCACCGCCGAGGAACGCCGGGCCGTCCGCGACCGGCTCGGCGTGACCGGGCGACTGCTCGCGGTGCACCCGGGCGCGACCGACCCGCGTCGCCGCTGGAGTCCCGAGCGCTTCGCCGCGGTCGTCTCGGCACGGCTCGATGCCGGCGACGACGTCGTGCTCGTCGGCGACGCGACCGACGTGCCCGCGTCGCAGGCGATCCTCGGGGCGGTGCCCACGGCGCTGCACGAGCGCCTGCACGACCACACCGACGCGCTGCCCCTGGCGGACCTGCCGACGGTGCTCGCGGCGGCGGACGTCGTGGTCGGCGACGACTCCGGGCCGCGGCACCTCGCGGTCGCGGTCGGGACGCCGACCGTCGGGGTGTTCTGGTTCGGGAACGTCGTCAACGCCGGACCGGTCGATCGCGGGCGCCACCGCGTGCACATGTCCTTCGTCACCCGCTGCCCGGTGTGCGGCGTCGACGTCACGCAGGTCGGGTGGACCGCGGAGCGCTGCGAGCACGACCCCTCGTACGTCGACGAGGTCCAGTCCGAGGCGGTGCTCGCGGACGTGGCGGACCTGCTCGCCACGGTGCGTCCGCGCGACCGGATCGTCCCGCCGGCGGGCTGAGGTCGGTCCGCGAGCGGGCGGCGCCGGCGTCGGTGGGGGCTCCTCGACCGCACTCGATCGGCGGTGAACGCTCGCGCCGACGTGCCCGCGTGCCGGATGCCGGGGTCCCACGACACCCCGCTCGCGTCCACCGAGGTTCCAGGAGCGGGGCGTGGTGACGCCGAGAGCGCAGGATTCTGGAACCCCCGCAGACCGGTCCGCGCGCGCCGCTCACCGGGCGCACGGCCCACGGACGACGGGAGGCACGGTGCCGTCCGGCACCGCGCCTCCCGTCGACCTACCGGCGAGCGCCTACGGCCAGCTCGGCTCCGTCGCCGGCATGATCGACATCTCGCGGATCTCGCAGCCGGCCGGCTGCGACAGCGCGAACAGGATCGAGTTCGCCACGTACTCCGGCTCGATGAGCTGCGCGTCCGGGCCCGGCTTGTACTGCTCGGTGCGTCCCTCGAAGAACGCGGTGCGCATGCCGGCCGGGATGATGTTCGTCACGCCGATGCGGCCGGCGGTCTCCGCGGCGAGTGCCTGCGAGAAGCCGCGGACGCCGAACTTCGACGCCGAGTACGCGGTGCCGTCGCCGACGCCGCGCAGGGCGAGCGACGACGAGATCGTGACGACCCGGCCGTGCGTCGCCTCGAGGGCGGGCAGCGCGGCCCGCACGACGGCGGCGGTGCCGAGCAGGTTCACGCCGACGATCCGCTCCCAGTCGCCGGACGAGATGGCACCGATCGGGGCCGGGGTGTCGATGCCGGCCGCGGTGACGACCGCGTCGAGGCCGCCGTGGCGCTCCGCCGCCTCGCGGACGGCGCGCTCGGTCGCCTCGGTGTCCGTGACGTCCACGGCGACGGCGTCGGTGCCCTCCGGCACGGCGTCGACGCGCAGGTCGAGGACGATCGGGGTGCCGCCGGCCTCGGCGACGGCGGCGACGACCGCCGCGCCGAGACCCGAGGCACCGCCGGTGACGAGGACGCGGCCGATGGGGGTGGTGGGGACGGGCATGGACTTCCTTCCGGGAGTGGCGTGGTGCCGGTCCGTCGGCGGTGCCGACGGGACGTTCGTGGTGACGGGCGTCGGACGGGAGGCGCGGGGCGGGGCTGCCCCGTGCCTCCCGTCCGACGCGTGGTCGGGGTGGGGCGTCAGCCGACCGCGGCGAGGGCCGCGGCCAGGCGGGTGGTCGACCGACCGGGGTGGAACGGGACCGTGACGACCCGGCCGCCCCACTCGGCGAGCGTCGCCGCCTCGGGCAGCTCGCTGGCGGCGTAGTCGCCGCCCTTCGCCCAGACGTCCGGGCGGAAGCGGCGCAGCGCCTCGTCCGGGGTGTGCTCGTCGAAGACGACGACGGCGTCGACGCAGTCGAGTGCGAGCAGGAGCTCGACGCGGTCGTCCTGGCTCATGATCGGCCGCTCCGGACCCTTGAGGGCTCGGACCGAGTCGTCGGAGTTGAGGCAGACGACCAGGCAGTCGCCGAGCGCCCGGGCCGCGGAGAGCGTCCGCGCGTGCCCGGCGTGCAGCAGGTCGAAGCACCCGCCGGTCGCGACGACGGTGCCGCCGGCGCTGCGCACCTCGTGCACGACGCGCAGGGCGTCGCGGTCGACGCCTGGCACCGCCACGGGAGCGGGTCCGTCGTCGGCGAAGAGCGCGGTGACGCCGCCGGCCGCGAGGTACTCGGACGCGGCGAGCACGCCCGCCTCGACGGCCTCGGTCACGTCCGCGCCCTCGGCGAGGGCGATCGCGACGCCGGCCGCCAGCCGGTCGCCCGCTCCGCAGGGGTCGCCGGCGGTGACGGACGGGGCGGGCACGAAGCGGCTGTCGAGCGCACCGGATCCGGCACCGCCGTCCGCGGCGGGACGGCGGGACGCGACGAGCGCACCCCGGTCGCCCATGGTGACGGCGACCGCGTCGACGCCCCAGGTGTCGACGAGCGCCGCGGCGGCGTCGGTGGCGAAGGGCACGCCCTCGCCGGGGACGTCCGTGTAGCGACGTGCCTCGGACGTGTTCGGGGTGACGACCGCGGTACCGACCACGGGGGCGGCGCCCTTGGGGTGCGGGTCCCAGACGACGGGCGTGGTGCGGGCGGCGGCGGTGAGCGCGTCGCGGAGGCCCGCGGACGCGGCGACCCCGCGGCCGTAGTCGGCGACGACGATCGCGTCGGCGCCCTCGAGTGCCGCGGTCATCTCGGCGGTGGTCTCGGGGACCGGGGGCGTCGCGCAGCCCTCGTCGATGCGGACCAGGGCGTGGTCGACGACCCGCACGCGGGTCTTGACCGGCGTCGGCGCACCGGAGGGACCGGCGACGACCCGCACGTCGGGCAGCAGGGCGCGGATCTCGGCTGCGCGGTCGTCGTCGCTCAGGACGGTGACGAGCGTCACGTCGTGGCCGTCGCGGACCAGCATCGTCGCGACGAGACCGGCGCCGCCGGCACGACGGTCGTCGGTGCGGACGTCGACGACGGGGACCGGGGCGTCCGGGCTGAGGCGCTCGCTCGTGCCGGACACGTCGACGTCGAGCAGGGTGTCGCCGACGACGACGATCCGGCGACGCAGACCGCCGCCGGTGCTCAGCGAGGTACCGCCGGTGCGCTGTGCGCCGCTCACCGGCGGCCACCGCGGCGGAGGGCCGGCTCCATGGCCCGGCAGAGCGCGTGCACGAGGACCAGCTGGGCCTCCTGCACGTTCGCCGACGGACCCTCGATGCAGATGGCGTCGTCGACCGCCTCGGCCAGCGGGTTGGGGCCGGGGCCCGTCATCGCGATCGAGCGGGCGCCGACGGCGCGGGCCGCCTCGGCGGCGCGGAGCAGGTTCGGGCTCTTGCCGCTCGTGCTGAGCAGGACGACGACGTCACCGGCGCGGGCGTGCGCGGTGACCTGGCGGGCGAAGACCTCGTCGTAGCCGTAGTCGTTGCCGATCGCCGTGACCGCGGAGCTCTCCGCGTGCAGGGAGATCGCCGAGTAGGCGGGGCGGTCCCCGTCGAACCGGCCGGTCAGCTCGGAGGTCAGGTGCTGGGCCTCCGCGGCGGAACCGCCGTTGCCCGCGGCGAGCAGGCGACGGCCGGCCACCAGGCGTGCGGCGATGTCGTCCGCCCACGCGGCGATGTGGTCCTTGTGGTCCACGAGGGACGCGATCACGGGCACCGAGGCGGCCACGTGGTCGACGACCGTGCGGACGCTGTCGCTCTCGGTCGCCGGCTCGCGGGTGCCGGTCTGCTGCTCGATGGTCATCGTGCGGTCCTCTCCGTCGGGTGCGGCCGTGCCGCGGGCGTCGGGCGGGCGGTCCGTCCGGCGCGACCGGGGCGGGAGCCCGGGGTCAGGGTCGCGGGTTCCGCGGGCGCCGAGCCGGTGGCGGCCGCGGCGCTGGTCGGTGCGGGGGCGCCGCTCCCGGCGGCCACGCCGCCGGCGACGAGCCGCTCGTACACGCGCTCGCTGTCGGCAGCGACCTTGTGCCAGGTGTAGCGGGTCTCGGCGCGTTCGCGGCCGGCCCGGCCGTACGCCTCGCGGCGCTCGGCGTCGTCGAGCAGGCCGCCGACGGCCGCGGCGACGGCGTCCTCGTCGCGGGGCGGGACGTGCAGCCCCGTCGCGTCCTCGACGACCGTGTCGATGAGGCCGCCGACGCTGGAGGCGACGACCGGTCGGCCGCACGCCATCGCCTCGAGCGGCACGATGCCGAACGGTTCGTACCAGGGAGCGCAGACGACGACGTCGGCACTGCGGTAGACGGCCGGCATGTCGTGCTGGCCGAGCTGGCCGCGGAACGTGACGTGCTCGCGCACCCCGAGCGAGCGGGCCAGGGCGTCGAGGCGCTGGTACTCGGGGTCGTCGGCCAGGTCGGACCCGGCGGTGCCGGCGCCGCCGACCACCACGAGCTCGGCCTCGCGGCCCTCGTCCAGGAGCTTCGCGAGCGCGGCGATCGTGGTGCCGACGCCCTTGCGGCGGACCAGGCGCGACGCGGTCAGCACGCGGAACGGTCGGCCGCGTTCCTCGACGGGGCCGTCCGGTCGGAACAGTTCGGTGTCGACGCCGCACGGCACCACGGAGATGGCGTGCAGCGGGACGCCGAGGGCCTTGAGCTCGAAGGCCTCGTCGGAGCAGGTCGCGACGACCTGGTCGACGCTCCGGCCGACGGCGGGCTCGATCCACTCGCGCTCGGCGGGGCTCGTGTCGGCGGTGCCCTGGTGGCGGCGCTTCACGACGCCGAGGGCGTGGAAGGTCTGCACGACCGGGATCCGGATGCCACCCGTGCGGGCCTGCACCTGCTTGACGGCCTCGAGCGCCGCGTGGCCGGACATCCAGAAGTGCCCGTGCACGACGTCGGGGCGGTCGACGAACCACTCGGCGGCGAGCACCGACGCGAACGTGCCCATGTACGGGAACAGGTCGTCCTTCGGCACGTGCCGAGCGGGTCCCGCGTCGACGTGCACGACCTCGACGCCGGGTCGCAGCAGCACACGGACGGGCTGGTCGGCGTCGTCGCGCCGCGTGTAGACGGTCACCTGGTGGCCGCGGTCGGCGAGGGCTCCGGAGAGCTCCGCGACGTGCACGTTCTGTCCACCGGCGTCGACACCGCCGAGCACGGCGAGCGGGCTCGCGTGCTCGGACACCATCGCGATCTTCATCGGAGGCTCCCTTCCAGCGCGGCGGACGCCGCGTGCTCTCGTCGCGCACCACGCGCGACGGCGTCGTCGAGGAGGTCGTCCCAGTCGCCCAGGTACCGGCCGAGCGCGTGCCGCGCCAGGGCGGCCTCACGGGCGACGGCACCGCGGCGGCGGGCCTCCTCGGGGTCCTCCAGCAGAGTCCTGGAGGCGCGGACCAGCTCCTCGACGTCGGTCGCGATCGCGCCGGCCTCGGCGGGGACGGTGCGCGCCGCGTCGGTCGTCGCGAGCACCAGCACCGGCATCGCCATGTGCATCGACTCGATGAGCGACAGGCCGAGGGAGGTCCACCGGTTCGGGTGGACGTAGGCACGGCGCTGCGCGAGCGCCGCGTGCATGGGGTCGGCCGGCACGTCGCCGAGGGCGACCACGCGGTCGCCGAAGCCGAGCTCCGGCAGCCGTTCGGTCCCCATGCCCCAGAGGTCCACGGGGGCGACCTCGGCGAAGCGGGGGAGCAGGTCGGTGCCGACGACGCGACCGCGGCGGACCGGCTCGTTGATGACGACGCCGAAGCGCTCGAGCTCGCCGGTGTACAGCGGACCCGGATCGACGACGCCGTGCTCGATCACGGTGGTGCGGGTCGTGCCGCAGTCCCACATGAGGGCGTTCCAGTGCGTGACGTGCGCGATGACGAGGTCGTCACGGTCCCGCATCGGGTGCAGGCTGCTCGGGACGTCGACCCGCGGTGCGTTGTGCTCGACGAAGACCGTCGGGACCGAGCGGCCGCCCAGGAGTCGACGCGCCTCCTCGAGTTCCTCGGTGCGCTGCAGCACGACCACGTCGACCTCGGCGTCGGCGACGTCGGCCGGGTCGATCTCGATCACGGAGTCGGGCCAGTCACGGCCGCCGCGCCCGAGGCCCCAGCCGTCGCGGGCCGGGGTGGTCGGGACGAGGTACTCGTGGGGGCCGCGGACGAAGGCGTCCATCCAGCCGCCGTGCACGTGCCACACGAGGATCCGCATGCAGGGCCTTTCGGTCGATCGGGTTCCCACGAGCGGCCTCGCGCGCGCAGCGCGGGTGCCGACCGACAGGAGCAGGAGGAGCAGTGGCGCACGCTACGGAAGCAGTGCTGCGCCCCTTCGCAGACTTCTCCGCTTCATCCGCGGAACGCGGTCGGGACCCCTGTCACGCTACGGCCGAGCAGGCGTTCGTGGGCGGCGAGGACGTCCTCGACGCGCACTCCGGACAGGCAGGGGTGCCCCGGGACCGGGCAGTCGCGGGCCCGGCTCAGCCGGCACGGGGCGGCCTGGTCGCCGAGCAGTTCGACATCCGGGGCGTACGGCGCCCACTTCACCGCGGGCACGACGGGCGAGAACAGGCTCACGATCCGCGCACCGACCGCGGCGGCGAGGTGCGCGGGACCGGTGTTGCCGACGACGACCACCTCGGCGCCGGCGAGCACGGCGGCCAGCTCGGCGGGCGACGTGCGGCCGCCGAGGTCGAGCGCCGTGTCGCCGGCCACCGACGCCGTGAGCGCGCGCTCGCCCGGACTACCGGTGACGACGACGGGTACGCCCCGCTCGGCGTAGGCCGCCACCAGCGCGCGGTGGTGGTCCTCGGGCCACGACCGCGCCGGCACGCTCGCACCGGGGTGGACGACCACGTAGCGGTCCAGGGCGGCCACCTCGGGTGGTGCGACGGCGTCGTGCCGGACCGCGAGCCTCCCGTCGTCCGACGCGGGCAGCGCGAAGCCCGCCGCCTGCGCGATCCGCAGGGCGCGCTCCGGCTCCGGGAGGTCCTCCGGCAGGTCCTCGCCCGGGCGCAGCCGCACGTCGAGGAGCGACCCCGGGTGGTCCACCGACGCCCCGGAGACCCGGGCGACGCCGGCCAGGCGGAGCAGCAGCGCGACCGGCAGGGGCGACTGGTGGAACGAGGTGAGGACGACGGCCTCGTCGGGCTGCTCCTCGGTGACCAGGGCACGGAACTCGCCGAGGAGCGCGTCGTCGATCGGCCGCGCCGTCTCGGTGACCCACGGGGCGGCCCACGTGCGCACACGGTCGACGCCGGGCAGCAGGTGTGCCGCCGGAGCACCCTGCGGACCGCAGAGCATCGTGACGTGCGCGGCACCGGCGGCCACCGCCCGGACGGCCGGGCCGGCGACGAGGACGTCGCCGAACGAGTCGAGGCGGACGACCAGGACGCGGGGCCGGGGCATCATCGCGCCCGTCCGGGCGTCGGCGTCCGCCGTCGCCGCGCTCACGCGCGTCGGGCGGGGACGCGGGCGAGCACGAGGTCAACGGCCTCGGCCAGGTCTGCGGCGACGGTCGTGGCCGCGTCGACCTCCTCGGTGCGCGTGCGGGCCGTCGGTACGAGGATGCCCTGCGCTCCGGCCGCTGCGGCCGCGCCGACGTCCGCTCCGATGTCGCCCACCACGACGAGCTCCGAGGGGTCGACGCCGAGCCGCTCGGCCGCGTCGAGCACCATGCCGGGACGGGGCTTCCGGCACGAGCAGCCGTCACCGGCGTCGTGCGGGCAGACGCACCACACGTCGAACGGCCCGACCAGCTCGTCGACGCGGGCGTTGGTCGCGTCGACCTGCTCCCGGGTCGCCAGGCCCTTGGCGATCGCCGACTGGTTCGTCACGACGCCGACGAGCAGCCCCGCGGCCCGGGCCCGCTCGACCGCCCGGTGCGCACCCGGCACGGGCACCACGCGGTGCGGGTCGGCGTTGTACGGGACGTCGATGACGATCGTGTCGTCACGGTCGAAGAGCAGACCGCGGACGAGGCGGTCCTTCGCGAGAGCCATGCTCCTTGGTACCGGTCCGGAGCCGTGTGCCGCCACAGCGCAGTCCGGATACCGTCGTACCGTGACCGCTGTCCCCGCCCTGCCACCGTCCGACGGCCGCCCGGACCTCCTGGTCCTCCGCGCCATCAAGCTCGGCGACGCGCTCGTCGCCGTCCCCGCGCTGCACGCGCTCCGCCGGGCCTTCCCCGGCCACCGCATCACGCTCGCGACGACCGCGTGGCTCGCCCCGGTCGTCGAGCTGCTGCCGGTGGACGTGCACCTCGCCCAGCACGGCCTCGACCACGCGATCGCCGCGCCGGCCGGCGCGGTCGACGTCGCCGTGAACCTGCACGGTGCCGGACCGGAGTCGTCGGACCTGATCGCCGCGCTCGGCGCGCGACGGGTGATCGGCCACGCCGACCCGACGCACGGGTACGAGGGACCGGAGTGGCCGGACGACGTGCACGAGCGCGAGCGCTGGGCCGACCTGGTCACCTGGCACGGCATCCCCGCCGACCCCGACGAGGTCGCCATCGCCCGCCCGCAGGCACCCTCGGTCGCGCCCGGTGCCGCGGTGGTGCACATCGGCGCCTTCCACGGGGCACGGCACTGGCCGACGGACCGCTTCGCCGACGTGGTGCGCGGGCTCCGGGAGCGCGGTCTCGACGTCGTCCTGACGGGAGGCGCGGACGACGTCGAGCGCGCCACCACCGTCGCGCAGGCGGCCGGGCTCGACCCCTCGGCGGTCCTCGCGGGGGCGCTCGAGCTGCAGGCCTTCGCCGGCGTGGTCGCCGGGGCGTCGCTCGTGGTCACGGTCGACACCGGTGCCGCGCACCTCGCGTCGGCCTACGGCATCCCGTCGGTCGTGGTGTTCGGACCCGCCCCGCCGGAGGCGTGGGGGCCGCCGGCCTCGGGCCCGCACGTCGTCCTCACGGACGCCTCGGTCCGCCGCGGCGACGTCTTCGCCGAGGACCCGGACCCGGCGCTCCTGGCGGTCGGGGTCGACGACGTGCTCGCCGCCGTCGACTCGCTGCCCGTCCGGGCACAGCCGGTGTGAAGCGCTCGGGGGCGCACCGGTAGCGTCGCCGAGGAGCACACCAGCTCGAAGGACCACCGCTCGGAAGGAGCACCCGTGTTCGAAGCCGCCAACATCCGTGACTGGATCGGCCTGCCCGTCGTCGACGACACCGAGGACAAGATCGGCACGCTCGAGAGCATCTACTACGACACCGCGACCTCCGACCCGGCGTTCGGCGCCGTGACCACCGGACTGCCCGGGTTCCAGAAGCTGCTGTTCGTGCCGCTCGTCGGGGCGACGGTCGCGCCGAAGCACCTGCGCGCTGCGTTCTCGAAGAAGCTCGTGAAGGACTCGCCGACCATCCCGACCGACGGCGAGCTCGAGGCGTCGACCGAGCCGGTGCTGTACGAGCACTACGGGCTGCAGTACCAGACCGGCAGCGGGGGAGAGCGTCGCCTGGGTCGCCGCTGACGTGACGGCGAGGGCGGACGGGTAGTCTTGCCCGTCCGCCCTCGGCCCGCCCGTCGCCGTCTCTCGTCCACCTGGAGCACCCCCTGAAGCGCACCGCCCGCCCGAAGCGGCTCGTCGCCGCCGTGGCCGTGCTCGCCGTCGTGGCGGTGGCGGTGGTCCTCCCGTGGTCGCCCGGTGCCGGACCGGGTGAGCGGGCCGCTGCGGCCCCCATGTGGCCCGTCCCGGAGCCCTACCCGGTGACCGACCAGCCCGCGGAGACCCTCCCCGCGATCCCGCCGGGCAGCGAGTACGTCGCGCTCGGTGACTCGTACTCGGCCGGCTACGGCCTGCCGGACCCGACACGGCTGCCGACGAACGCGTGCGGGCAGTCCGCGCGGGACTTCCCGCACCGGATCGCCGCGCGCTTCGGCCTCGCGCTGACCGACGTCAGCTGCGCCGGGGCCACCAGCCGCGACGTGGTCTCCGGCCACCAGTTCCGCGGGGTGCCGCCGCAGGTCCGTGCGCTCTCGGAGCGCACCCGGCTCGTCACCCTGACGATCGGCGGGAACGACGCCGACCTCTTCGGGACCGCCGCGTCGTGCCTGGCGCTCTCCGCGCGCGGACCGGTGTTCTCCGGCCGCGACGCCCCGTCCTGCCGGAGCACGCTGGTGCACGACGGCGTCGACGACCTCGAGGTCCGCATCCGTTCCCGGGTCGCGCTCGGCATCGCCGACACGCTCGCGGCCGTCCGCCGGGCTGCGCCGAACGCCGAGGTCGTGCTCGTCGGGTACCCGGCGATCTTCCCCGACGCCGAGCACACGCTCGAGCGCGGGTGCTTCCGGTCCGCGCTCGACCTCGGGTCGCTCGCGGGTTCGTTCCCGCGCGACACCTACCCGTTCACCGACACCGACGTGCGCTACCTGCACGGGGTGCAGGAGGAGCTCGACGAGGTGTCCGCGGCGGCGGCACGGGCGGCCGGGGTGACCTTCCTCGACGTGTTCGCCCGCTCGCAGGCCCACTCGGCGTGCGCGACCGCCCGCCCGTACGTCGCCGGCGTCTCGCTGGCCGGCACCGGTGACCTCAGCCGCATCGACCTCGAGCCCGGGGCGCTCCACCCCAACGGCCGGGGCGTCGCGTGGCTCACCGCTCGGCTCGCGGCCGCGCTGCGGACCACCGCGGGCTGACCGGTACCGGCCCGCCGGCGCTCGGTACGCTCGACCCGTGGTCACCAGCGCCGGGCTCCTGCTGCACCGCGGTTCGCCGCACGACGGCGACCTGCAGGTGTTCCTCGCGCACATGGGCGGACCGTTCTGGCGGCGCCGCCCGCGGGCGTGGTCGATCCCGAAGGGACTGCTCGAGGAGGGCGAGGACGCCCTCGCCGCGGCCCGCCGCGAGTTCGCCGAGGAGATCGGCGTCGCGGCTCCCGACGGAGAGGTCGTCGACCTCGGCGAGGTCCGCCAGGCGTCGGGCAAGCGGGTCCGGGTGTTCGCCCTGCCGGCCGAGGGGTTCGTCGTCGACGTGGTCCGGAGCAACACCGTGCGGCTCGAGCTGCCGCGCGGGTCCGGCCGCTTCGTCGAGGTGCCGGAGGTCGACGAGGCGCGGTGGGTCCCGGTCGACGAGGCGCGCGAGCTGCTCGTGGCGGGACAGGTGGTCGCACTCGACCGGCTGGTGTCCGCCGTCACCGATCCGTGACCTCGGAACCGGCCCCCGTCAGCGGGACACGGATAGCCTGAGGAAGCGTCAAGGACAGGTGGCGCCGACACAGGGGAGCACACATGCGCGGATCGCGCACCATCACCGCCGGCGGCATCGCCGTCGTCCTCGGGGCCGGGCTGGCGGTGAGCGGCGTGACGAGCGCCTCCGCCGCGACCGCGGGGCACTGGGGCGTCTTCACCGTCGCCGGGTCCGCCCGCGCGTACAGCGGAGCCGTCGCGCTGCCGGGCTTCCCGGAGACCACGTTCACGTCGACCTCGCGCCAGACGCAGGTGGTCTCCGGCGCGTCGACCTGGCAGGGGCCCTCGACGCCGCCCGGAGCCGAGTACGGCAGCAGCCGGGGCAACTCGTACGTCAACCAGCGACCCGACACGGACAACGCGACCAGCCCCGCCGTCACCACCTACACCTTCGCGGGTGGCACCCCGGGCGCCGGCGGGTGGTCGTTCGTGCTGGGCGACATCGACGCCGACCAGGCCACCATCACGGCGACGCTCGCGGACGGCACCCCCGCCTCGGTCGCGCAGCTGGGCTTCGCCGGGGCGTACAACTCGTGTTCCGCGGGCTCACCGGGCGGCTGGTCCTGCGACACGGACGGCGACGGTACCACCGGGCGGGACGTCCCGACGTGGAACGCGACGACCGGCGTCCTCGTCGGCAACCCGACGGCGAGCGACACGGACGGAGCCACCGCGTGGTTCACGCCGACCGCCTCGCTCGGCACCCTGACGATCACGTACCAGCAGCGGAGCGGGTTCCCCGTCTACCAGACCTGGTTCGCGAACCGCACCTCGTCCCTGTCCGGCGTCGCGACCCTCGACGGCGCTCCGCTGCCCGGGGCCCTGGTGACCGCGACCGCACCGAACGGCACCGAGTACACCACCACGACCGGTGCCGACGGCGCGTACTCGTTCGACGCCCTGACGCAGGCCGACGGCTACCGGGTGTCGATCGCCACGCCCGACAACGCGGCGGTCGACCGGGCACCGGCCGCCGTGTCCCTGCGCAGCGACGTCACCGGCGCCGACTTCGCCTTCAGCACGCCTCCCGGCACGGTCGAGGTCGACGGCACCGTGGTGGACGAGGACGGCCTCCCGGTCGCCGACGCCACCGTCACGGTGACCGACCCGGCGACGGGCACGGTCCTGGCCGAGGTGGTCAGCGACAGCGAGGGGCGGTGGAGCGCCTCGGGCCTGCCCGCGGGGACGGCGATCAGCGCCACCACCGCCGGCGCGACGCCGGTGACGGCGACCACGGGCGCGGACGGTGCTCCGTCGGCGACCGTGCCGCCGATCGTCGTCCAGGCACCGCTGGGGACGGTGAGCGGTCGTGTGACGCTCGACGGCGTGGCACCGACCTCGCCCGTGACGATCGAACTCGTGCAGGGCGACCAGGTCGTCGTGACGGTCGAGACCGCGGCGGACGGCTCGTACGACCTCCGCCTGCGTCCGGGGAGCTACACGGTCCGCACCGTCGCTCCGGTGGCGGGGGCCACGGGACCGACCGAGGTCGCCGTCACGGTCCCGGCCGACGGCACGGTGACGGCGGACTTCCCCTTCGTCGCACCGGTCCCGCAGACCGTGTCGCAGGCGGGGACGGTGACGTACACCGACGGCACGCCGGTCGCCGGGAAGACCGTCACCGCCCGCCCGGTCGATGCGGGTGCCGGTGCCGACGTCCAGGGCAGCACGGGTGCCGACGGGTCGTTCGACCTCGTCGGGTTGACGCCCGCGACGCCCTACGTGCTGACGGTCGACGGAGCGGCCCCCCGGACCGTCACCTCGGCCGGGTCCGGAGCCGCACCGACGCCGGTCGCGTTCGTCCTGCCGCTGCCGACCGTGGAGCAGCCGGGAACCGTGACGGACGCCGACGGCGCGGCCGTGCGCGGAGCCGAGGTCGTCGCGACGCCTGTCGACCCGGCCGACGGCAGCCCCGTCGAGGCCACGACGGACGCGGACGGCGCGTTCGACCTGACCGGACTGCGCCCGAGCACCGCCTACTCGGTGATCGCTGGCGTCGAGGACCTCGCCAGCGAGCCCGTGGCGGTGACGACGGCCGCCGTCGGTGCGACCCCGACACCGCTGGCGATCGCGCTGCCGGCCGTGGCGGTGCCCCCGACCACGCAGCCGACGCCCGCTCCGACCGCACCGGTCGAGCCGGGCACCGGGCCGACGACCGTGCCGGTCGGCAGCGCGGGTGGCAGCGTGACGGGCGGTGGACTCGCGTTCACCGGTACGGAGCTCACGCCGGGGCTGATCGCCGCGGGCGCGTTCGTCCTGCTGGGCGGCGGTCTGCTGACGTTCCGGGCCGTGCGGAACCGTCGCCGCACGACGCACCTGCAGGACTGACCCGGTGACGAGGACGGGGCGGGTCGGCGCACTGCCGACCCGCCCCGGCCCGTTCCGTGACCAGGCGGGGCGCACCGCCGGAGCCGCACCGAGCCTCCCGGCCGGCGTCACCGGGCCACAGGGCCTGCACGATCCGCCCGCCGCGCACCGTCGAGGTCCCAGGACTCGCCGTCAGCACAGCCCCGGGGTGCCGAGGAGCCACGTCGACCGCGCCGAGGTCCCGGGATCGTGGAACCTCGACGACCGGCGATCGGGCGAGTCGGCGCACCTGCCCGCCGAGCGCCGCGCGCGGGACGTGCCTCAGCGCTGGCGACGCGTGCGCACCGACCCCGTGCTCACGGCGACCGACCCGGTCAGCGTCTGGATCGCCCGGCTGACCACCGGCACCGAGGTGGTGACCACCGCGAGCGACGACGTGATCGCCTCGATCGACGACGTCGACAGGTGCTCCTGCGTGTGCGTGTGCACCGGGAAGCCGCGACGTGCCACGAGCACGACGCCGAGCGACCCCACGAGCACGACGGCCCCCGCGAACGGCAGGTACTGCAGCCCGACGAGCCCGAGGGCCTGGCCGCCGATCGCCGCACCGCCCGCGATCCCGATGTTCGAGGCACCGTTCACGAGCGCGCCGGCGATGTCGGGGGAGACGCCCCCGGTCCGGATGGCCGCCGCCATGAAGAGCGTGCCGGTCGTCCCGTTCGCGGCCATCCACACGCCGGCGACCGCCATGGTGCCGAGCAGGGAGCCGTGGACGAACGGCAGCACGGCGAAGGCCCCCGCCATCACGGCGACGGCGGCGACGAGCGTCTGCCGCGGCGCACGGTCGACGAAGACCCCGGCGAGCCAGAGCCCGACGACCCCGGTGCCGCCGAGCACGAGGAGTGCGCCGCTCACCATGCCGGCGTCGAGCCCGGCGTCGATCGCGTAGGGGCCGATGTAGGTGTAGACGACGTAGTGGCCCGCGAAGAGCAGCAGGTCGGCGACCACGACGGCCAGCAGGCCGGTGCGTGCCCACGCCCGCGGCGAACCGATGTGCGGCGACGCGCTCCCGCCGACGCTCGGCAGGAACGCCACGGCGACCACGGCGAGCGCCGCGGCGGCGAGTGCGACCCCGCCGACGGCCGGCCGCCAGCCGGTGCTCTGCGCGACCCAGGTCGCCAGGGGCACCCCGAGGACGAAGCCGAGCGAGCTGCCGGAGTAGACGAAGGCGATCGCCCGGCCGGCCAGCCGGGGCGGCACGATGCGGGTCGCGTAGGCCGACGCGACCGAGAAGAACAGCGCGTGTGCGACACCGCCGACGACGCGGCCGGCGCAGACGACGGCGAAGGTCGGGGCGAGCGCGACCATCACGTTCGACACCGCGTAGCCGACCAGGGTGGCGACGAGCACCGCCTTGCGGGGGAGCCGCGCGGTGAACGCGGTGAGCGGCAGCGCGAGGATCGCCACGGCCGCCGCGTACACGGTCACGACGACGCCCATGGTGGACTCGGAGACGCCGAGGTCACGGCTCATGGTGCCGAGCAGGCCGACCGGCATGAGCTCGGTCGTGATCGCGAAGAACGTCGCGAGACCGAGCACGGCGATGCCGACGACGGACCTGCTGGTGACGGTGATCGGCCTCGTGTGCGTCGACACGGCCGAGGTGGTGGTGTTGGTGGACACGCTGCTGACCTCCTCCGGGGGACACCGGAGCACGCAGCAGCTCACCGTCCTGACGGTGGGGGTGCGGGGCGCGCTCGCGGTTCGTCGTCCGGGTCGACCGACCCGGACGTGGTGTTGTGGGACGACTCCACGGCGAGTGCGCTCCTCCAGTGTTGCACGCTGCATCCGGATCGCGCGAGACCCCCGCGGAAAGTCACAGGAGCGCTCCAACGCACCGCGGGAGCGGACATTCCCCGGTCAGTTCTCGTTCGTCACGGTGCCCTGGACGCCGCCGCCCCGCAGGGTGACGGTCAGCGTGCCGCTCATCGACTGCGCCGAGAGCGAGACGTTCCCGTGCAGGGCGTCCTCGCGCGGGTAGCAGGCGGTCGTCGACTCGAGTCGGTTCGCGGTCGCCACCAGGCAGATGGTCTCGCGGTCGGTGCCGACGCCGGCCCAGACGTTCCAGGGCGTCTCGAACGAGCTGCCGTCGAGCGCCCGGTTCGTGAACACGAGCCGCGTGGTCCGCAGGCTCACCGGCGCCTCGACCGGACCCGGCAGCTGGTCGGCGTACGTCTGCGGGATGTCGAGGAGCTCCTCGAGCGTGACCGTCCCGGCACTCGGCGTCGTGCTCGGCGCGGCGGCGGGCTGGTCGTGCGAGGTGCCGACGAGCGTCCCGGCGGCGAACGTCAGGCCGAGCACGGCCGCGGCACCGAGCGCGATCCAGGCGCGCGGGCGCGCGGTCCAGAGCAGTGAGCGGGCTCGTGTCCGCCAGGTCGTCGGTCCGGCCGGGAGGCCCGCCCCACCCCCGTCGTCCACCGCGCCCCCGTCGCTCCCCGGCTCGGTACCGGCGGTGCCGGTCCGTCCCGCCGGCTCGGCTCCCGTCGTCGTCGCCGCGCCACCGTCGGACGCCCGGTGCGTGCCGGGGTCGGGTCGTGTGTCGCGGTGCAGACGTGCGTCGGGCTCCGGCCGGGCGTCGTGATCCGTCCGCATGTCCTGTTCTGGTCGCGCGTCGGGGTCCTGTCGCACGTCGAGGTCCCGGAGCGCGGCCCGCGCCCGAGCGGCGGCCTCGGCCGACGACCCGGCACCCCACGCGAGCGCCTCGAGTCGTGCCCGTTCCGCGGTGACGTCGTCGTCTGCCATGCGCACTCCCGGTCCGGACGCACCGGACGTCGCCCATGTTCCCACCGAGGCGCAGCGCCGTCCGCCCCGGTGCGGGGGCCGGCCGGTCCGCGTACCCGCCCAGTTCGAGGGGGTAGACGGGAGCCATGAGCCCCGACCGTGACCCCGCGTCCGCCACCGACGTGCCGACGACCCCGCCCACGACGGACCGGCACGGCGCGCCACACGACGAACGGCCCGGCGAGGAACGACACGACGCCGTCCGGCACGACGCCGACCCGGAGACCCTCGAGGCGCTCAGTCACGACACCCAGTCCGGCGAGGCCGACTACGTCGCGACGAGCCCCGGGGGGAGCGGCACCGAGCGCCACGTGCCGACGCCCGACGAGGAGCAGGGCCGCGGGTCGGAGTACGACCCGGTCGACCAGGGCCCGCAGCAGGAGGGCCAGGGCGGCTAGGCACCCTGGCGGCACCGACCGAGCTCAGCGCACCAGTCGCCGCAGCACGGCCCGCTCGCCGAGCGTCCACACCGCACTCGTGACGACGTACAGCGTCGCGGCGAGCGGGACCACCGCGGCGAAGGCGACGGAGACGAACGGCACCCACCGGGCCACGGCCGCCCCGGTCCCGCCGCCGGGCGTTCCGGGAACCGGTGCGTCGACGGGGTTCCAGCGGGAACCGGCACGCCGCGACAGCTCGACCGTGACGGCGAGCACGCCGAGCAGCACGAGCACGATCCAGGCGTGCGTCCAGAGCGGTCCTGCCAGCACCGCGAGGAGCGTGTGTCCGAGCGGGATGTCGACGAGGGTGGAGTCGAGCAGGGCGTTCGCGGCGCCCGCGACGGACGCGTGGGTGAAGAGCGTGTACACGAGCGACAGGACCGGAGCCTGCGCGAGCACCGGCAGGCAGCCGGCGAGCGGCGAGACGTGCTCCGCCGTGTACAGCCGCTGCAGCGCCTCCTGGAGCCGACGCGTGTCGCTGCCGTACCGACGGCGGAGTGCTGCGATCTGCGGCGCCAGGCGACGGCGGTCCCGTTCGGCCCGCACCTGCAGCACGGCGAGCGGGACGAGCGCCGTGCGGACGGCGAGCGTGACGAGGACGATCGCGAGTGCGGCCGCGGCGGCCCCCGCGACGGGCGCGAGCCCGTCGGTGAGGGCGGTGAGCAGGTCGGCGCCGGCGTGCAGCAGGCTCCCGACGACGGGCAGGGTGGTGACGTCCATGACGATCCGTTCGGTGGAGGGGTACGCGGTCGCGTGACCCGACCACCCGCGGGTGGTCAGGCCGGCGTCACCGCGCCCGGCGCTCGCGACCGCACGTGACCATCGGCGTCCGGGTGCCGCCACCCGATCCGCGTCGGCCGTTCGACGGCCTCCCTCGTCCGGCCGTCGGCGGTCGGGTCGACGTCGAGCCCGAGCACCGTGGCGAGCACGCGGACGACGAAGACCGTCGCGGCCACCGCCGCCAGGCCGAGGGCGGCGACGGCGAGCAGCGGCGCGGGGGAGGCCACCGAGGCGTCACCGAGCTGGAGCGCGGCGACGGCACGCAGCAGGAGCTCGATGACGGTCATGGTCGGTTCAGCGTAACGCCCGCGTGCCGCGGCGGACCGTCGGGTGTGGACGGGCAGGATCACAGGCATGACCGCAGGATCGCCGAGCACCCCAGCGACCCTCGCCCTCGAGCGGGCGGGGATCCCGTTCACGCCGCACGTCTACGAGCACCACGAGACGGCGACGAACTTCGGCGAGGAAGCAGCCGCGGCGCTCGGCCTCCGCGAGGAGCAGGTCTTCAAGACCCTGGTGGTCTCGGTCGACGGGCAGCTCGCGGTCGCGGTCGTCCCCGTCGCGAACCGACTCGACCTCAAGGCGATCGCCGCAGCCCTGGGCGGCAAGAAGGCGACGCTGGCGCAGCCGGCCCTCGCCGAGAAGCGGACCGGGTACGTCGTCGGCGGGATCAGTCCGGTCGGGCAGAAGACGCCGCTCCGCACGGTCGTCGACGAGTCGGCGCTGACCTACCCGAGCATCTTCGTCTCCGGAGGCCGTCGCGGGTTCGACATCGAGGTCGCTCCGACCGACCTCGTCCGCGTCACCGACGCCTCGACCGCGGCCATCGCGCGGACCTGAACAGGACCCCGGCGCGGACCTGAGTCGAGCCGACGCAACTTCTTCCACCTCCCGGGAATGACCCGGCGCCTCCTGCGTTGCATTGAGTCGAAGGCACTCAAGTTCCCCAGGAGGTCCCGTTGCCAGAGACGTTCGGCCCGACCGGCAGCAGCGACGCGTTCGACGCGTTCCTCGCCCGCCTGCTCGCGGCACAGCAGTCCGGCGCCCAGCGGTCCGTACCGTTCGGGCGACCGGTCGACATCACGCGGCTGCTCAGCCGCCGCACGCACGACCTGCTCCAGCGCACCGCCGAGTACGCGGCGTCGCAGGGGCAGCGCGAGATCGACGCCCTGCACGTCCTGCACGTGCTCGTGGGCGCCGACCCCTTCGCCGCGGTGCTCCGCCACGCCGGCGTCGACCCCGAGCGCTTCGCCGCCGAGGTCGAGGAGCGCCTCCCCGCCCCGACCGACGAGCCCGTCGAGGGGCGCCCGACGCTGACCGGCACCGCGCAGCGGATCCTGCTCGAGGCGACCCAGGCCGCCAAGGGCTTCGGCAGCACCTACACCGACCCCGAGCACGTCTTCTTCGCGCTCGTCACCGACCAGGACACCGTCGCCGGGCAGCTGCTCGCGAGCGCCGGTGTCACCCCGCAGGCCGTGCAGGACTTCGCCCAGCAGGCCGCGGCAGCAGCACGAGAGGGGCGCCCGATGCCCGACACCACGACGACCGAGAGCGACACCCCGACGCTCGACCAGTTCGGCACCGATCTCACCGAGCGCGCCCGCGACGGTCGCATCGACCCGGTGATCGGCCGTGCCGACGAGATCGAGCAGACGGTCGAGATCCTGCTCCGTCGCACGAAGAACAACCCCGTCCTCATCGGTGAGCCCGGTGTCGGCAAGACGGCCATCGTCGAGGGCCTCGCGCAGCGCATCGCCGACGGCGACGTGCCCGTCCTCCTGCAGGGCAAGCGCGTGGTCGCTCTCGACCTGCCCGGCATGCTCGCCGGCACCCGCTACCGCGGTGACTTCGAGGAGCGCCTGACGAAGGCGATGGACGAGATCGCGGCACACGCCGACGAGCTCATCGTGTTCGTCGACGAGCTCCACACGGTCGTCGGTGCGGGCGGCGGCGGCGAGGGCGGCTCGATGGACGCCGGCAACATCCTCAAGCCCCGACTGGCGCGCGGCGACCTGCACCTGGTCGGCGCGACGACCCTGAACGAGTACCGGCGCATCGAGAAGGACGCCGCGCTCGAGCGTCGCTTCCAGCCGGTCACGGTGGGGGAGCCGAGCGTCGAGGACGCCGTCGCGATCCTCGGTGGGCTCGCCCCTCGGTACGCCGAGCACCACGACGTCGAGTACACGCCCGAGGCCCTCCGCGCCGCGGTCGAGCTCTCGCACCGCTACGTCACGGACCGGCACCTGCCGGACAAGGCCATCGACCTCGTCGACCAGGCGGGCGCCCGTCGTCGTCTCGCCCTGTCGGGCGACGTCGACACCGAGGCGCTCCGCGACCAGGTCGCCGAGCTGCATGCCGACAAGGACCGCGCGGTGGCCGACGAGCGGTACGAGGAGGCGTCGCGCCTGCGCGACGAGATCGACGGACTGGAGGCGCGGATCACCGCAGCCTCCTCGGGTGACGGGAGCAGCGCCTCCCGTCCGACCCCCGCCGACCGCACGATCACGGAGGCCGACATCGCCGAGGTGGTGTCCCGCGCCACCGGCATCCCCGCGACGCGCCTGACGCAGGGCGACCGCTCCCGGCTCGCCTCCCTCGAGGACGAGCTCCACGAGCGCGTCGTCGGCCAGGACGACGCCGTGCGCGCCGTCGCGACCGCGGTCCGGCGCAGCCGCACCGGCATGGGCGACCCGCGTCGCCCGGTCGGCAGCTTCCTGTTCCTCGGCCCGACGGGCGTCGGCAAGACCGAGCTCGCGAAGGCCCTCGCCGGGTCGCTGTTCGGCGACGAGTCCGCCATGCTCCGCTTCGACATGAGCGAGTTCGGCGAACGGCACACCGTGTCCCGCCTGGTCGGTGCCCCTCCCGGGTACGTCGGCTACGACGAGGCCGGGCAGCTCACGGAGCGCGTCCGTCGCAACCCGTACTCGGTGATCCTGCTCGACGAGGTCGAGAAGGCCCACCCCGACGTCTTCAACCTGCTGCTGCAGGTGCTGGACGACGGACGGCTCACCGACGGGCAGGGGCGCACGGTCGACTTCCGCAACACGGTCGTCATCATGACGTCGAACATCGGGTCGGAGTTCCTCGCGTCCCGCTCCGGGGCCCTCGGGTTCTCGGCATCGGCGGACGGCGGCTACACCGAGGACGACCTGCGCGCCCGCGTCATGGGCCGGCTGCGCGAGTCGATGCGGCCGGAGTTCATCAACCGGATCGACGACATCGTGCTGTTCCGCAAGCTCGAGCGCGGACAGCTCCGGTCGATCGTCGACCTGCTGCTGCAGGACACCGCGCTCCGGCTCCTCGCGCAGAGCATGACCCTGTCGGTGTCGGACGCTGCAACCGACTGGCTCGCCGAGCACGGCTACGAGCCGGAGTACGGCGCCCGCCCGCTCCGGCGGCTGATCCAGCGCGAGGTCGACGACCGCATCGCGACCCTGGTGGTGGACGAGCAGGCGCACGACGGTGACACCGTCCGGATCGACGTCGAGGACGGCGGGCTCGTGGCCCGCGCATCCGCCCCGGCAACGGTCTAGCCGCAACCACGCGCAGCACGGCCCCGGTACCCCAGCGGTACCGGGGCCGTGCTGCGTCCGCGTGTTCTGCGATGCAATTCCAGAAATGTGGGAAGAAAGGGTTGCGCTCGCATTCCCGACGCCGATAGTGTTCACGAGCATCACCGGCTGTACGAGACCGAGAGGGGGCCGACAATGATGATCACCGCGATGAACCCGTTCCGTGGAGTCCGCGCGATCGACGGCACCCCGCTCCGTTCGCACTGACGCGGGACGTCCCGCTCCAGCCGTCCTCCCTCGACCGACCGAGGTCGTCGCACCCCTGACGTGGTGCCGCTCCGGTCGTGCCCGCACAGCCCCGCTGTGACGGGCCGCACACACCGTGCCGTCCGCGGTCGTCCGTCCTGCTGACGGCGGCCAACCGGGCACGGTGCGCGTGCGCCGAGGTCGGACCGCGAGCGGCGGACGTCTCACGCGACGACTCCACACGGTGACCGCAACCGGTCACCGACAATGCAGCCGTGCGCATTCCTGCGCGCCCTGCGGTCATTCTCGCCCGCATTCTCCGGGCGATCTCGCTGACCCGTTCCCGACGCATTCGTGCGCTCGGTGGTCGGGTTCTCCGTCATGCCCTCGGGCACCCACGAAAGGCACCACCGTGTCGAACGACACCGACGTCCGTCCCCCCGGCACCCGCGCGGTGCGCAGCCGGGTCACGCTCGCCGACCGCATCGCCCTCCGGATCGGCATGTCGCTGATCATCTGGAGTCGTCGGACGCACCACGTCCGCCCCTCGGTCGACCTCGCGACCCGTCAGCGGCTCGAACGCGAGCGGCGCGAGCGCGAGCTCGACTGGCTCACGCAGGGCGCCGCGATGCGCCTCTGGCGCTGACGCGGCGCAGCGCCCAGCCCGCCCGCCCGCCCGCGACCGCCGCGCTCGTCGCGGCGGTGATCGAACCACGGAACCGACGTCGAACCAGGTCACCCGCCTGGTTCGACGTCGTCTCCGTGGTTCGACGGTGGGGGCCGGCCACGCGGCGAGGGGCCGGCCACGCGGCGAGGGGCCGGCTGCGCACGACGCACCCCCGTGCCTCCCGTACCGTTGTCCGGTGACCGAAACCGCAGCTGCACTCGTCGAACGCCTCACCGCCGTCGTCCCGGACTTCCCGAAGCCGGGCATCCTCTTCCGCGACGTGACGCCGGTCTTCTCGGACCCCGTGGCCTTCGGCCGCGTGTGCGAGGCCCTCGCGGCGCCGTTCGCGATCGGCGGCGGGTTCCAGGCCGTCGCCGGCATCGAGGCGCGCGGCTTCGCCCTCGCCGGCGGCATCGCGGCGCAGCACCAGGTCGGTGTGCTGACCGTCCGCAAGGCCGGCAAGCTCCCCGGCGAGGTCCTCAGCGAGCAGTACGCGCTCGAGTACGGCGAGGCCGAGCTCGAACTCCGCCCGGGGCAGCTGCCGCAGGGCACGCGGGTGCTCGTCGTCGACGACGTCCTCGCCACCGGCGGCACCGCGGCGGCGACCGTCACGCTGCTCGAGCGCGCGGGGTACGAGGCGGTCGGCTTCGCGTCGCTGCTCGAGCTCGACGGACTCGCCGGTCGCGAGCGCCTCGAGCCCCGCCTGCCCGTCACCACACTCGGCCGCGTCCCCGCCTGAGCGTCCGCCGCCGCGCACTAGTCTTGACCCACCCCTGAACCAACCGAGGAGCACCACGATCGTGACCGAGTCAGTCGCACCAGCGCCCGCAGACCTGCCCCAGGCACCCGAGCCCCGCACCGCGACGACGACCACGACGGGCACCGAGCTCTTCGACGGCGAGCGTGGTGTGGTCGCGATCCGCGTCGGCGGCGTCCTGAAGGACCTCGACGCGGCGGTGCAGGACGGCGAGACCGCCGAGGCGGTCACCCTGCA
Organism: Curtobacterium citri; assembly: GCF_030362955.1. Lineage (NCBI taxonomy): Bacteria > Bacillati > Actinomycetota > Actinomycetes > Micrococcales > Microbacteriaceae > Curtobacterium > Curtobacterium citri. Next base: position 28,072 of record NZ_JAUCML010000006.1, on the reverse strand, counting down.
GGAGCAGGACGGCCTCGACATCCTCCGCCACTCGGCCGCGCACGTGCTCGCCCAGGCCGTGCAGCAGATCAACCCGGACGCCAAGCTCGGCATCGGGCCGCCCGTGACCGACGGTTTCTACTACGACTTCGACGTCACCGAGCCGTTCACGCCGGAGGACCTCAAGGCGATCGAGAAGGGCATGGACCGGATCATCCGGCAGGCCCAGCGCTTCCGACGCGTCGTCGTCACCGACGACGAGGCGCGCGAGCGGATGGCGGGGGAGCCCTTCAAGCAGGAGCTCATCGGGCTCAAGGGCGCCGCGGGCGAGGGCGACTCCGGTGAGAGCGTCGAGGTCGGCGCCGGCGAACTGACGGTCTACGAGAACGTCGACCCGAAGTCGGGCGAGGTCGTCTGGCAGGACCTCTGCCGCGGCCCGCACGTGCCGCACACCCGGTGGATCGGCAACGCCTCGAAGCTCATGCGCGTCGCGGCGGCGTACTGGCGCGGCTCGGAGAAGAACCCGCAGCTGCAGCGCATCTACGGCACCGCATGGCCGGACAAGGACCAGCTCAAGGCCTACCAGCTCCGTCTCGAGGAGGCTGCGAAGCGCGACCACCGCAAGCTCGGTGCCGAGCTCGACCTGTTCTCGTTCCCGGACGAGATCGGCTCGGGCCTGGCGATCTTCCACCCGAAGGGCGGCATCATCCGCCGCGAGATGGAGGACTACTCGCGCCGTCGGCACGAGCAGGAGGGCTACTCCTTCGTCTACACGCCGCACATCACCAAGGGCGACCTGTTCGAGCAGTCCGGTCACCTCGGCTGGTACAAGGACGGCATGTTCCCGGCCATGCACATGGACGAGGCCCGCGACGAGGACGGCAACGTCACGCGGCAGGGGGCGGACTACTACCTCAAGCCGATGAACTGCCCGATGCACATCCTGGCGTACCGCTCGCAGGCCCGGTCCTACCGCGACCTGCCGCTGCGGATGTTCGAGTTCGGCACGGTCTACCGCAACGAGAAGTCCGGCGTGATCCACGGCCTGACCCGCGTGCGCGGCATGACGCAGGACGACGCCCACATCTTCACCACGCAGGAGAAGATGAAGGAGGAGCTGACCACGACCCTCCAGTTCGTGCTGTCGCTGCTCCGCGACTACGGCCTCGACGACTTCTACCTCGAGCTCTCCACGAAGGACCCGGAGAAGTACGTCGGCGACGACGACGTGTGGGAGGTCGCGACGAACACCCTGCGCGAGGTCGCCGAGGAGTCGGGCCTCGAGCTCGTCCCGGACCCCGCTGGCGCGGCCTTCTACGGCCCGAAGATCTCGGTGCAGGCCCGCGACGCGATCGGCCGCACGTGGCAGATGTCGACCGTGCAGCTCGACTTCAACCTGCCGGAGCGCTTCGAGCTCGAGTACACGGCACCGGACGGCTCCCGGCAGCGCCCGGTGATGATCCACCGTGCCCTGTTCGGCTCGATCGAGCGCTTCTTCGGCGTCCTCACCGAGCACTACGCGGGCGCGTTCCCGGCGTGGCTCTCCCCGGTGCAGGTCGTCGCGATCCCGGTCGCGGCCGAGTACGGCGACTACCTCGACGAGGTCGTCGCGAAGCTGCGCGCGCACGGCGTCCGCGCCGAGGTCGACCACTCGGACGACCGCATGCAGAAGAAGATCCGCACGCACACCAAGGCCAAGGTGCCGTTCCAGCTCATCGCGGGCGGTGACGACCGCGACGCCGGTGCGGTGTCGTTCCGCTTCCGCGACGGTCGCCAGGACAACGGCGTGCCGGTGGACGAGGCGGTGGACCGCATCCTCACCGCGATCCGCGACCGCGCGCAGGTCTGATGGACCAGGAACGGCCGGGAGGCCCGGAGCAGGTCCCGGGGACCGGTCACGTCGTCGACGTGGCCGGTTCCGAGGCCGCCGACGAGCGGTTGGTGATCCGCGACGCCGCGACCGGCGCCGCCGTACCGGACGCCTTCCAGCGCCTCTGGAACCCGCACCGGATGGCCTACATCGACGCCGGTCGGGAAGGCGTGGGGCGCGGGCACGACGATGACTGCCCGTTCTGCGCCGCCCCGGGCATGTCCGACGAGGACGGCCTGATCGTCGCCCGCGGTGCGCACGCCTACGTGCTGCTCAACCTCTTCCCGTACAACAACGGGCACCTGCTCGTCTGCCCCTACCGGCACGTCCCGCTCTACGACGAGGCGACGCCGGAGGAGACCCGCGAGATGGCGGAACTGACGCAGACGGCGATGCGCGTGCTGCGGGCGGTGTCGCACTGCGACGGCTTCAACATCGGGATGAACCAGGGCGAGGTCGCCGGAGCCGGTGTGGCCGCGCACCTGCACCAGCACATCGTGCCGCGGTGGGCCTCGGACTCGAACTTCTTCCCGATCATCGCGCGGACGAAGTCGATGTCCCAGCTGCTCGGTGACACCCGCCGACTCGTCGCCGAGGGCTGGCCCGCCGCGGACTAGACTGTCGGCATCATGAGCGACAGCACCAGCACCCCGGGCACCAACGGCACCTCGATCACCGGCTCCGACCGCGTCAAGCGCGGCCTCGCGGAGATGCTCAAGGGTGGCGTCATCATGGACGTCATCGACGCCGAGCAGGCCCGCATCGCGGAAGAAGCGGGCGCGACCGCCGTCATGGCGCTCGAGCGCGTCCCTGCCGACATCCGCGCGCAGGGCGGTGTCGCCCGCATGTCCGACCCGTCGATGATCGAGGAGATCATCGCCGCGGTGTCGATCCCGGTCATGGCGAAGGCCCGCATCGGTCACTTCGTCGAGGCGCAGGTCCTGCAGGAGCTCGGCGTCGACTACATCGACGAGTCCGAGGTCCTCTCGCCGGCCGACTACGTCAACCACATCGACAAGTGGAACTTCACCACGCCGTTCGTCTGCGGTGCCACCAACCTGGGCGAGGCGCTCCGTCGCATCACCGAGGGTGCGGCGATGATCCGCTCCAAGGGCGAGGCCGGTACGGGCGACGTGTCCGAGGCCACGAAGCACATCCGCACGATCTCGAAGGAGATCGCGGCGCTGCGGTACCTCAAGGAGGACGAGCTCTACGTCGCGGCCAAGGAGCTCCAGGCCCCGTTCGACGTGGTCAAGGAGGTCGCGCAGACGGGCAAGCTCCCGGTCGTGCTCTTCACCGCTGGTGGTGTCGCCACCCCGGCCGACGCCGCGATGATGATGCAGCTCGGCGCGGACGGCGTGTTCGTCGGCTCCGGCATCTTCAAGTCGGGCGACCCTGCGAAGCGCGCCGCCGCCATCGTCAAGGCCGTCACCTTCCACGACGACCCGAAGGTCATCGCCGAGGTCTCCCGCGGGCTGGGCGAGGCGATGGTCGGCATCAACGTCGCCGACGTTCCCGCGCCGCACCGCCTCGCCGAGCGCGGCTGGTGAGCGCCCGGCCCCGCATCGGGGTCCTGGCGCTGCAGGGTGACTTCCGCGAGCACATCGCCTCGCTGACGGAGCTCGGCGCGGACGTCGTGCCGCTCCGGCGGCCGGAGGAGATCGCGGCGCTCGACGGCGTCGTGATCCCCGGCGGCGAGTCGAGCGTCATGGACAAGCTGTCCCGTGCGTTCGGCGTGGCCGGACCGCTGTCGGCGGCGATCCGCGGCGGACTCCCCACGTACGGCACGTGCGCGGGCATGATCATGCTGTCCTCGCGCATCGCCGCGGGCATCCCCGGGCAGCAGACGCTCGACGTCCTCGACACCACGGTGCGGCGGAACGCGTTCGGCAGCCAGAACGACTCGTTCGAGACCGACATCCCGATGCCGGCGCTCGGCGACGCCCCGGTGCACGCGGTGTTCATCCGTGCGCCCGTGGTGGAAGAGCACGGCGACGGGGTGCAGGTGCTCGGCGCGTTGTCCGACGGCCAGGTGGTCGCGGTGCAGCAGGACAACGTCATCGCGAGTGCGTTCCACCCCGAGGTCGCCGGCGAGGACCGCTTCCACCGGCGCTTCCTCGACCTGGTCCGCTCCGCCTGACCTGGTCCGCTCCGCCTGCCCCGCCGCGCCCCGACCACACGCTGCACGCGACCAGCGCGCCGGGGCGGCACCGTGCCTCCCGGGCCGGTAAACTGATCCGGATCTTCAGCGAGACCAAGGAGCACCGTGTCCGGGCATTCCAAGTGGGCAACGACCAAGCACAAGAAGGCGGTCATCGACCAGCGCCGTGCGAAGTCGTTCGCCAAGCTCATCAAGAACATCGAGGTGGCCGCCAAGATGGGCGGTGCCGACCTGTCGGGCAACCCGACGCTGGTCGACGCCGTGCAGAAGGCCAAGAAGACCTCGGTGCCGAACGACAACATCGACCGCGCCATCAAGCGCGGCGCCGGCCTGACCGGTGAGTCGATCGAGTACACGACGATCATGTACGAGGGCTACGGCCCGAACGGCGTCGCGATGCTCGTCGAGTGCCTCACCGACAACAAGAACCGCGCCGCGGCCGAGGTCCGGACGGCGATGTCCCGCAACGGCGGCACCATGGCCGACCCGGGCAGCGTCGCCTACAACTTCTCGCGCAAGGGCGTCATCTCGGTGACGAAGGTCGACGGGCTCGACGAGGACACCGTCATGACGGCCGTCCTCGACGCGGGTGTCGAGGACGTCGTCGACCAGGGCGGCGGCTTCGAGGTCATCACCGAGGCGAGCGACCTCGTCGCGGCCCGCACCGCGCTGCAGGACGCCGGCATCGACTACGACTCCGCCGACGCCGAGTTCGTGCCCGGCGTGAAGGTCCCGGTCGACGCGGACACCGCGCGCAAGGTCTTCAAGCTGATCGACGCGCTCGAGGACAGCGACGACGTGCAGAACGTCTACGCCAACTTCGACATCCCCGCGGACGTCCAGGCCGAGCTCGACGAGGACGAGGACTAGCCGGTGCTCCGGGTGCTCGGGGTCGACCCCGGGCTCACCCGGTGCGGCGTCGGCGTGGTCGAGGTCGCACCGAACCGGCGGGCCCGGCTGGTGCACGTCACGGTCGTGCGCACGCCGGCCGACATGGCGCTCGAGCAGCGGCTGCTGCGCATCGCGCAGGGCATCGAGGCCGAGATCGACGAGCACCGTCCGGACGCCGTCGCGGTCGAGCGGGTGTTCGCGCAGGCGAACGTCCGGACCGTCATGGGGACCGCACAGGCCTCCGGGCTCGCGCTGCACGCAGCAGCGGCCCGGGGCCTGCCCGTCGGTCTGCACACACCGTCCGAGGTGAAGGCCGCCGTCACCGGCTACGGCAACGCGGACAAGCGGCAGGTGCAGACGATGATCGCGCGCGTGCTCGGTCTCGACGAGGCACCGAAGCCCGCCGACGCCGCGGACGCGCTCGCCCTGGCCGTGTGCCATGCCTGGAGGCTCGGATCACCCGACCGGGTCGGCCCCGGCCCGGCGACGCTCACCCCGGCGCAGCGTGCGTGGCGCGACGCGCAGGCAGGCACCGCCGACACGCCCCTCGCGCGCGCCGAGGCTGCGGCCGCGCGGCGGTCCGGCTTCGTCGGCGGGCGGCCCTAGGCTCGTGGGCATGATCGCGAGCCTCCGGGGAACCTGCATCGACGTCGCCGGATCGGCCGTCGTGATCGAGGTCGGGGGAGTGGGCTACGCCGTCACGGTCACGCCCGCGCACGCCCTCACCATGCGGCACGGCGCCGAGGTCTTCCTGCGCACGGCGATGATCGTGCGCGAGGACGAGCAGCAGCTGTTCGGCTTCGAGTCGACCGATGCGCTGCAGGTGTTCGACCTGCTCCGCAGCGTCTCCGGCGTCGGCCCGAAGTCCGCGCTCGGCGTCCTCGCCCACATGGACCCGGCGCAGGTCGCGAACGCCGTCGCGAGCGAGGACGACGCCGCGTTCCGCAAGGTCTCGGGCATCGGCCCCAAGACCGCCAAGCTCATCACGGTCGCACTCTCCGGCAAGCTCGTCGCCTTCGAGCAGGCAGCCCTCCCCACCACCGCCGGTGCGGCGACCGCCCACCCCGCGGCGGTCGACGTCGTGACCGCCCTCGTCGGGCTCGGCTGGCGCGAGGACGCGGCGCAGTCCGCGGTCGACGCCGTCGTCGCCGGCGACCCGGGTGCGGCGGCGATGGGCACCCAGGCCCTGCTCCGCGCCGCACTCGGGACGCTGCGTCCGGCCGGAGCCGGTCGGTGAGCGGCATCACGTCCGCGGGCGCCGAGTCGCAGGAGGAGCTCGCCTTCGAGGGGGCGCTCCGCCCGAAGTCGCTCGACGAGTTCGTCGGGCAGCGGAAGGTCCGCGGGCAGCTCGACCTGCTCCTCCGGGCCGCCGCGCTGCAGGACCGGACCCCGGACCACATCCTGATGGCCGGTCCGCCCGGGCTCGGCAAGACGACGCTCGCGATGATCGTCGCGCACGAGTCCGGCCGTCCGCTGCGCATGTCGAGCGGACCGGCGATCCAGCACGCCGGTGACCTCGCCGCGGTGCTCTCCTCGCTCGTTCCCGGCGAGGTCCTCTTCATCGACGAGATCCACCGGATGGCGCGTTCGGCGGAGGAGATGCTCTACCTCGCGATGGAGGACTTCCGCATCGACGTCATGGTCGGCAAGGGTGCCGGTGCGACGAGCATCCCGCTCGACCTCGCACCGTTCACCCTCGTCGGCGCGACCACCCGTGCCGGCCTCCTGCCGAACCCGCTCCGCGACCGCTTCGGGTTCACCGCCCACCTGGAGTTCTACGAGAAGGACGAACTCGAGCAGGTCCTCATCCGTGCGGCCCACCTGCTCGAGCTCGCGATCGACCGCTCGGCGCTCCGGGAGATCGCGGGTCGTTCACGCGGGACACCCCGCATCGCGAACCGCCTGCTGCGACGGGTGCGTGACTTCGCGCTCGTGCACCGCACGACGGACGGCATGGCAGCCGTGCAGGGCGCGCTCGACCTCTACGACGTCGACGACCTCGGCCTCGACCGTCTCGACCGCGCCGTCGTCGAGACCATGCTGACGCGCTTCGACGGCGGACCGGTCGGCCTGAACACCCTCGCGGTGTCCGTCGGCGAGGAGTCCGAGACGATCGAGTCGGTCGTCGAGCCGTTCCTCGTGCGCGTCGGCCTCGTCACCCGGACACCGCGTGGCCGGATCGCCACCCCGCAGGCGTGGCGGCACTTCGGCATGACCCCGGGGGACAGCACCGCCGGACAGCTCGGCCTGTTCGACGAGTGATCGCCTGTACGGTACGCTGGTACACGGTATTTCGCCCGACCGGCCCTCGCAGTCGGTCAGGACGCTCACGGTGACCTGCCCGATCACGGACACACCCGTGCCCTAGACTGCTACGGCCCGAAGCCGAGCAGCGACCGCTCCGGCTGGATCCGAGCAACCAGAGAAGGCACCGCCCCCATGGACCAATCACTCTTCCTCATCGTCATCATCGTGGCGTTCGCCGCGTTCATGTTCTACAGCAGCCGCAAGCGCAAGAAGCAGCAGGCGGAGCTCCAGACGAAGATGGTCCCGGGCTCCCGCGTCATGCTCTCGTTCGGCCTCTACGGCACGCTCGTGTCCGTCGACGACGACAAGGTCACGGCGGACGTCGAGGTCGCTCCCGGCACGGTCGTGACGGTGCACCGCCAGACCCTGTCGCGCGTGGTCGACGAGGACGCGTCCGACGTCGAGACCGCCGTCGTGGCCGACGACGAGACCACCGCCCCGAAGCCGGTCGCCGAGCTGAACGGTGAGCCGGTCTACGGCGAGCGTGTCGACGAGGTCGACCCGGCGAAGCGCAAGACCGAAGACTGATGCTCCCCGGTCGCCGGGTCCACCGACCCGGCGACCACACCTCCTGCCGCCGGCCTCGCCGCCGTCGGTCCTGAACAGAAAGACGAGACGACCGGTGGCACGATCGACACCCGTCAAGAAGGCGTTGCGCTCGCTCACCTGGTTGGTGATCATCATGGCCGCCCTGGCGGGCCTGAACACCGCCGCGTCGGTGCTCGCCGCCAACAGCAAGGACGACACCAACGAGTGGTTCGCCGGCGCGAGCTGGGTCCCGGAGTTGGCGCTCGACCTGCAGGGCGGCACGCAGCTGACGCTCGCGGCGCAGAACACCGAGGGCGGTTCCGTCACCTCGCAGCAGTTGAACCAGGCGGTCAACATCATCCGCCAGCGCATCAACGCGACCGGCGTCTCCGAGTCCCAGATCAACACGCAGGGCACGAACAACATCGTGGTGTCGATCCCGGGCAAGCCCGACAAGGCGACGATCGACCGGATCGAGGCCGCGGCGAAGCTGACCTTCCGCCCGGTGCTCTACACGGAAGCCGCCACGAACTCGGCGGTCGGCGGGAGCGACGGCAAGACCGCCTCGCCGACGCCGTACTCGCCGCCCGCGTCGCTCGACGCCACCCCGAGCACGAAGCCGACCAACGGCAGTGACCTCGCGCAGGTGACCCCGGCGCTCCAGGACCTGTACACGAACTACAACTGCGCTGCGCCGGACGACGTCACCGCGGCGCCGGACGACGAGCCGCTCGTCACGTGTGACCAGGACGGTGCCGCCAAGTACATCCTCGGCCCCGTCGAGGTCTCCGGTTCGGGCATCAGCAACGCGACCTCGGGCCTCGCCACCGACAGTCAGGGTGCGACGACCGGTGAGTGGGCGGTCAACCTGACCTTCCGAGGGCAGAGCTCGGACGACTTCCGTCAGGTCACGAGTCGCCTCGTGCAGCTCCAGCCGCCGCAGAACCAGTTCGCCATCGTCCTCGACGGCACGGTCATCCAGGCACCGGCGGCCAACGCCGCGATCACCAACGGCAAGGCGCAGATCACGGGTGGCTTCACCGCCGAGTCGTCGAAGACCCTCGCCGATCAGCTCAAGTACGGTGCCCTGCCGATCAACTTCCAGGTGCAGTCGAACGAGAACATCTCGGCGACGCTCGGCACCGCCCAGCTCGTCGGCGGTCTCGTCGCCGGTCTGATCGGTCTGATCCTGGTGGTCATCTACTCGGTGATCCAGTACCGCGCACTGGCGTTCGTGACGGTCCTGTCGCTCGGTGTGGCCGCGGTGCTGACCTACCTGGTCATCGCGATCATGTCGTGGCGGGTGGACTACCGCCTGTCGCTCGCCGGTGTTGCCGGTCTGATCGTCGCGATCGGCATCACCGCGGACTCGTTCATCGTCTACTTCGAGCGCATCCGCGACGAACTGCGCGACGGGCGCGGCCTCGAGAGCGCCGTGGAGGCGGGGTGGCGGCGGGCCCTCCGCACGATCCTGGCGTCCGACTCGATCAACTTCCTCGCCGCGGTCGTGCTCTACATCCTGGCCGTCAGCGACGTGAAGGGCTTCGCGTTCACGCTGCTCCTCACCACCCTGATCGACATCGTCGTCGTCGTGCTCTTCACGCACCCGATGATGCAGCTCATCGCCCGCAGCCGCTTCTTCGGCGAGGGGCACAGGTTCAGCGGACTCGACCCGTCCGCACTCGGCGCCGTCTACCGCGGCCGTGCGCAGTTCCGCGCACCGGTCGTCGACGGCAAGCGCCAGCGGAGTGCGGGCGAGGCCCAGCGCCGCCAGACGATCGCAGAGCGGAAGGCCCAGCAGGCCTCCGGCGACAACGGCTCGACGCCGGACGGGAAGGACGACTGATGGCCAGCTTCAGCCAGTTCGGCAGCGACCTCTACACGGGCAAGCGCTCGTACGACATCGTCGGGCGCCGGAAGACCTGGTACCTCGTCGCGATCATCGCCATCGTGGTCTCGCTTGCGGTGCCGTGGCTCCGCGGCGGCTACCACCTCGGCATCGAGTTCACCGGTGGTTCCGAGTTCACGATCTCGAACGCGAAGGACCTCGACCAGTCCATCGCGACCCGCACGGTCGAGTCGATCGTGCCCGAGGGCATCCCGCGCGTCTCGCAGGTCGGCCAGGACGGCATCCGCGTCCAGACCGAGCAGCTGACGGACCGTGAGACGAGCGACGTGCAGGACGCGCTCGCGCAGGCCTACGGTGTGTCCGACGACCAGGTCGCCTCGACCTACATCGGTGCCACCTGGGGTGCGGACGTCCTCGCGCAGGCCATCCGCGGCCTCGTGATCTTCCTCGCGCTGGCCGCCGTCGTCATGGCGCTGTACTTCCGCACCTGGAAGATGTCGGTGTCCGCCATGGTCGCGCTGCTGCACGACCTGCTCATCACCGCCGGTGTCTACGGCATCGTCGGGCTCGAGGTGACGCCGGCCGCGGTGATCGGCTTCCTCACGATCCTCGGATACTCGCTCTACGACACCGTCGTGGTGTTCGACAAGGTGCGCGAGAACACCGCGCAGGAGTCGCACCGCACCTTCGTGCAGTCGGTCAACCTCGCGGTGAACCAGACGCTCGTCCGCTCGATCAACACCTCGGTGGTCGCGCTGCTGCCCGTCGCCGCGATCCTCTTCATCGGATCGTACGTGCTCGGCGCCGGCACCCTCCGCGACATCTCCCTCGCGCTCTTCATCGGCATCATCGTCGGCACCTACTCGACGATCTTCATCGCGTCGCCGATGTACGCGCACCTGCGGGAGAACGAGCCGAAGGTCAAGGAGGCCGACGCGAGGAAGACCCGCGCTGCCGAGAAGCGCCAGCGCGAGGTCGACGCCGCGGCCGAGGTCGCCTGATGGCGGTCGAGGTGCACGACGTCGACGTCGCCGAGGCACGTCGTCGGCTGGACGCGGGCGCCCGACTGTTCGACGTCCGCGAGCAGGGGGAGTGGGACGAGGTGCACGCCCCCGAGGCGACGCTCGTGCCGATGTCCGAGCTCGTCGCCCGCTGGCAGGAGATCGACGGTGGCGACCAGCCCGCGATCGTCGTCTGCCACTCCGGGGCGCGGTCGGCCCGGGTGGTCGCCGCCCTCGAGCAGTCCGGCGTCCCCGCGGTGAACCTGACCGGCGGCATGGTCGCTTGGGAGCAGGCGGGCCAGCCGGTCGTGCGCGACGCCCAGGGCGAAACGCGTCACGAGCACTGACCCTGACCCTGCCCTGCACACGAAGACGAAGAGGCGGCACCCATCTCGGGTGCCGCCTCTCTGTCATTGCTCTGCCAGGAGTCAGACTCCGCTGGCGGAGAAGGACCCGCTGCAGATCGTCGATGTGGCGCACTTCGCGCGGAACATCGTCTGAGCGGAGACATTTCCCCACGGAACACTCGTCGATCCCGGGGTTCGGGTGTCGGCGACCCCGAGGTTGTACCACTTCGACCAGGTCCCGAATTGACTGCCGTTGTAGCCGCGGTAGTAGCCCAGGCCCTGACCAGCGTTCGTCTGGGCCGTTGACGACGCGACGGTGAAACGGTACTTGACCGTCACCGCGGCGTCGGCACCGATGATGTTCGGACCCGCGAAGGACCTCGACCAGCTGGATGCACTCGAAGCGAGGTAGGCGTAATTCGACGCGGCGGCAGCAGTCACGCGCTGGGACGTGGCCTCCGAGCCACCTCGTGCGGACGCCGGAAGCGCTACCCGGGACCCGTAGAGTTGCTGCAGCTTCGAGGTGGTCAAGCCGTTGGGCAGCGAACCATCGGCTTCCGGAACGACCACGACGGTGTCGGCGCCGATCTTGCCGGTCGGGTAGAACACCCCCTGATCCGTGACCTGCGCCGCAGCCGGATCGACGACCACGTAGCCGCCGTGGCCACTGCTCGGAGTCACCGCGTCGGCCGGCAGCGCACCGACCGTGAGAAGAGCGGCTGTCATCGGAACGACGAAAGCAGCAAGCATTGTTTTCTTCTTCATTGAATTCTCCCCGATGAGCATCGTCATTGATGCCGTTCGCGGGACGGGCCCCTTGTCCGTCCTCGTCGGGAACGTATCGGCAGGCTTCGTAGGAAGTCAATGGCCCGAATGACGCATTCAGATACACCTGCACATGTGCTCAGGGATTCCTCCAGTCTCCAGCAGTCCAACGAGAGGCCGTCAGCGAACAGGTCACAGGCACGTGCGCGACCCGCGTAGGCTTGTCGAACCGTACCCGGACACCGGTCGCTGGAGGCGCAACATGACGGACACCCGTGAGTCCTCGCCCCAGGGTGCGCCGTCGCCCGACGCGAGCCGTCCCGGTTCCGCACCACGGCCCTCCAGTCCGCTGAACGCGACGACCACCGGCAACCTCGGGTCCCTGCGGTCCCTCCTGCCCCGCCTGTTCTCGCGGGCGCAGCCCGCGGGCGCCGTCGACACGCTCATCCGGACGGTGCGGTCGCACCACCCCAAGGCCGACGTCACGCTCATCGAGCGGGCGTACTCGGTCGCGGAGCGCGCCCACGACGGGCAGAAGCGCAAGTCCGGCGAGCCGTACATCACGCACCCCGTCGCGGTGGCGCAGATCCTGGCCGACCTCGGCATCGGCACCATCACGATCGCCGCCGCGCTGCTGCACGACACGGTGGAGGACACGGACTACCAGCTCGACGAGCTCCGGGCCGACTTCGGCGACGAGATCGCCATGCTCGTGGACGGCGTCACGAAGCTCGACAAGGTCAAGTACGGCGACAGTGCGCAGGCCGAGACCGTCCGCAAGATGGTCATCGCGATGTCGAAGGACATCCGTGTCCTGGTCATCAAGCTCGCCGACCGCCTGCACAACGCGCGCACGTGGGGCTTCGTCGAGTCCGCGTCGGCCACGCGGAAGGCCAAGGAGACGCTCGAGATCTACGCGCCCCTGGCGCACCGACTCGGCATCCAGATGATCAAGCTGGAGCTCGAGGACCTGTCGTTCGCGGTCCTGCACCCGAAGCTCTACGTCGAGATCGACAGCCTGGTCAAGGAGCGGCAGCCGCGCCGCGAGCAGTTCGTGCAGAACGTCATCGGGACGCTCAAGAAGGACCTGAAGGCCGCGAAGGTCCGCGGCGAGGTCATGGGCCGGCCGAAGCAGTACTACTCGATCTACCAGAAGATGATCGTGCGGGGGCGCGAGTTCGACGAGATCTACGACCTGGTCGGGATCCGCGTGCTCGTGCCGACCGTCCGCGACTGCTACGCCATGCTCGGCTCGGTGCACGCGCGCTGGACGCCGCTGCCGGGGCGCTTCAAGGACTACATCGCGACGCCGAAGTTCAACCTGTACCAGTCGCTGCACACGACGGTGTTGGGGCCCCAGGGTCGCGCCGTGGAGATCCAGATCCGCACGCACGAGATGCACCAGCGGGCCGAGTTCGGTGTTGCGGCGCACTGGAAGTACAAGCAGCGGGCAGCGGGACGCGACGTTGACAGCGCGTCGACGACGGACGACCAGGACATGGCGTGGCTCGCCCACATCACCGACTGGCAGGCCGAGACGAGCGACCCGGGGGAGTTCCTCGACTCGCTGCGGTACGAGATCGGTGCCAAGGAGACGTACGTCTTCACCCCGCAGGGCAAGGTCATCGGCCTGCCGGCGGGCGCGACCCCGGTCGACTTCGCCTACGCGGTGCACACGGAGATCGGGCACCGCACGATGGGTGCGAAGGTGAACGGTCGACTCGTGCCCCTCGAGAGCGCGCTCTCCAGCGGTGACGTCGTCGAGATCTTCACGTCGAAGAACCCGGACTCGGGGCCGAGCCAGGACTGGTTGACCTTCGTGCGGAGCCCGCGGGCCCGCAACAAGATCAAGCAGTGGTTCACCAAGGAGCGTCGCGAGGAGGCGATCGAGCAGGGTCGTGACGCGATCGCGCGGGCCATGCGGAAGCAGAACCTCCCGCTCCAGCGCATCATGAGCCAGGACTCCATCGCCGAGGTGGCGTCGTCCATGCGGTACGAGGACGTCTCGGCGCTGTACGCGGCCGTCGGCGAGGGGCACGTCTCCACGCAGTCGGTCATCGAGAAGGTGCTCGGCAACGTCCAGACGGAGTCGGAGACCGACGAGCCGGAGCTGGCGTTCCCGCGCCAGGTGACGAGCCGACAGCTGCGCAACAGCGACAGCGGCGTGCTCGTTCGCGGCGCGCCGGACATCCTGGTGAAGCTCGCGAAGTGCTGCACCCCGGTGCCGGGCGACCAGATCGTCGGGTTCATCACCCGCGGTCAGGGCGTGTCCGTGCACCAGGCGTCCTGCACCAACGTGAAGTCGCTCATGAACGAGCCGGACCGGATGATCGAGGTCGAGTGGGCGCCGTCGTCCAAGTCGGTCTTCCTCGTGCAGATCCAGATCGAGGCCCTCGACCGGTCGGGGCTCCTCAGCGACGTCACGCGTGTGCTGACCGACCACCACGTGAACATCCTGTCGGCGACCGTGTCGACGTCGTCCGACCGGCTCGCGCTCAGCCGCTTCGTGTTCGAGATGGGCGACACGACGCACCTCGACCGCGTGCTCAACGCGGTGCGCCGCATCGACGCCGTGTACGACGTGTACCGGGTCAGCGCCGGCTGACCGGCCCCGTCACCTCCGCGAGCCGCCGCGCCGCCTGACGGACCATCGGCACCGTCCCCAGCGCGTCGAGTCGCGCCCGGACGGCATCGGGGTCGACCACTCCGATCGCGACGAGCCCCTGCAGGCAGTCCCGCGCGTCGGCGGCGAACGGGCCGGGCGCACGCAGCAGGTCGAGTGCGGTCCGCAGCGGCGTGGTGACCCGGACGGTCCCGAGCACGACCACGTCGCCGTCCTCCAGCCGGACCTCCCGCAGGCGGACGTCGGCGTCGACGCGCACGCGCAGGTTCGGCGGTGCGACGACCTCGGGCACGGCCGGCTCGCGTGCCGTCGCGCCCCAGATCCAGGCAGCGGACCGCCCGCCCGCGACCAGGCGCCGGTCCGGGATCCGCCACGCGTGCGCAGCGGCCCGGAGCGCCGGGACCTGCGGCTCGGCGGGGGAGGCCCAGCACCGTCCGACGGCGACGAGCTCGCCGGCGAGGACCGCGGCGCGCAGCTCCGCCTCCGGCCAGTCGTCGCTGGTCAGCAGGCGCGGGGTCGGCACCCGCTCATCCTGCCCGACCGGCAGGGCGTCCAGGGGCCCTGTGCACAGGTCGGTGGACGTCCGGCCTTCCCGGGGGTCTCGCTCAGCGCAGGACGTCGGCGCGGTCCCGCCCTGCCGCCCCGCTCAGCGCAGGACATCGGCGCGGTGCACCAGGGCGCCGGCGCCGATGAGCGGACCGTCCTGCGAGAGCCCGGTCGGCACGATCCGGACCTTCGTCACGAAGCCGAACTCGACCCGTTCGGCCACGGCCTCCCGGGCGTACGTGAACAGGTCCGGGCTGACGTGGGAGAACCCACCGCCGATGGCCACGACCTCGAGGTCGACCAGGCTGGTCGCGGCCGCGATCGCCTGCCCGAGGGCCCGCCCACTCCGTCGGACCGCGGCGACCGCGATCTCGTCGCCCGCGGCGTACGCGGCGGAGAGCTCCTCGCCGGTCGTCCCGGCGAAGCCCTGACGCTGCGCCCAGGCCACGGTCTTCGGGCCGCTGGCGACCGCTTCGAGGCAGCCGGTGCCGCCGCAGGCGCAGGGATCGTCGAACCCGCCGCACTCGACGTGCCCGATGTGGCCGGCGTTGCCCGTCGGACCGCTGACCGTCCGGCCGTGCAGGATGAGGCCGCCACCGACGCCCGTCGAGACGATCATGCCCATGACGTGGTCCGAGCCCTGCGCGGCGCCGACCCAGTGCTCGGCGAGCGTGATCGCGAGGCCGTCCATCCGGAGCGTCACCGGGACGCCGTCCGGCACGAGCGCTGCGATCCGGTCACGCAGCGGGTACCCGCGCCAGACCGGCATGTTGAGGGGGGAGACGAGCCCCCGCTCCTCGTCGACCGGCCCGGCGGACCCCACGCCGACGCCGACGAGGACCGCGTCGGTCGGCAGGGTCGCGAGCGTCGCGGTGACGACCTCGTCCACCGCCGCCTGCAGCTCGTCCGACGTCCGCTGCGGCCCGGTCGGGCTGCGGTGCCGGGTGCCCGGCACGACGACGCCCTGGTCGGTCACGAAGGCCGCCTCGACCTTGGTGCCACCGAGGTCCACGGCGAGTGCGAGCGCCGAGCCTGACGGGGACGACGGGGACGACGGGGACGAGGGGGACTGGGGTGCGGTGCTGGACATGCGCGCTCCGATGCGGCGGTCTGGAGGCCCGGTGCGGCTGTCCGACGCGTCCACGCGTCGGTGCGTGCCGACCCGGGCGACGGGGTCGGGTTAGGCGGTGCTGGTCCGGGCCTCGTGCGGGCCCGGGGGATTCAGTACGAGGTGGTGTCGTCACCGAGGGCGGAGGCTGCGCCCGTCTCGGCACGGTGGCCGAGCTCGTCGAGGATGCGGGCGGAGGCGCTCGTGCCGATGCGGTCGGCGCCGGCCTCGACCATCTCGACGAGCGTGTCGAGACCGCGGACCCCACCGGAGGCCTTCACGCCGGTGTCCGGTCCGACCGTCTCGCGCATGAGCCGGATGTGCTCGGCGGTCGCGCCACCACCGGCGAAGCCCGTCGAGGTCTTCACGAAGGCGGCACCGGCACGCTGTGCGGCACGCGAAGCCGCGACGACCTCGTCGTCGGTCAGGAACGCCGTCTCGAGGATGACCTTCACGACGGTGTCCCCGGCGGCGTCGACCACGGCGCGGACGTCCTGTTCGACGCGCTCCCAGTCACCCGAGCGTGCTGCGGCGATGTTCTGGACCATGTCGAGCTCGAAGGCGCCGTCCGCCAGGGCCTGCAGGGACTCCGCGACCTTCGTGGCGGTCGTGGTGGTGCCGTGCGGGAAGCCGATGACGGTGCCGACGCCGACCCCGGTGCCCCGCAGGCGCTCGACGGCGTGGGCCACGTCGCTCGGACGGACGCACACGCTGAACACGCGGTACGCAGCGGCCTCGTCGAGCTGCGCGTCGACGTCGGCGCGGGTCAGCTCCGGCTTGAGGATCGCGTGGTCGATGAGGGCCCGCACCTCGTCGGCGCCGAGCGGCGCGGGACGGACCTGGTCTGCGGGGGTTGCTGCGTTGTCCACCCGGAAAGACTACCCGGAGGCGACCGGCGTACCGTGCCCCTCATGCAGGTCCTCGTCACCGGTGCAACCGGCTACATCGGAGGACGTCTCGTCCCCCGTCTCCTCGAGGCCGGACACCGCGTCCGCGTCTTCGTCCGCACGCCCCGCAAGCTCCAGGACGTGCCGTGGCACGACGACGTGGAGATCGCCGCGGGCGACCTGCAGGACGCCGAGGCCGTCCGTGCCGCGGTGCAGGGGATCGAGGCGGTCTACTACCTGGCGCACGCGATGGGCGCGGACGGCGACTTCGAGCAGGCCGAGCGGGACGCCGTCGAGACGATGGCGCGCGAGGCCCGCGACGCCGGGGTCGGTCGGTTCGTCTACCTCGGTGGGCTCCACCCCGACGGCGAGCTCTCCAAGCACCTCCGCAGCCGCAAGGAGGTGGGCGACGTGCTGCTCGCGTCCGGCGTGCCGACCATCGCCTACCAGGCGGGTGTCGTCATCGGCTCCGGCAGCACCTCGTTCGAGATGATCCGTCACGTCACCGACGTCCTGCCGTGGATGCCCGCGCCGCGGTGGGTGCGCAACCGCATCCAGCCGATCGCCGTGCGGGACGTCCTGTACTACCTCGTCGAGGCGCTCCGGATCCCGGCCGACGTGAACCGCACCTTCGACATCGGCGGGCCGGACGTGCTCAAGTACGGCCAGATGCTGAACGGCTACGCGGTCGAGGCCGGGCTGCCGCAGCGCCGCTTCTCGGTGCTCCCCGTGCTCACCCCGGGGCTGTCCGCGCACTGGTTCAACATCGTGACGCCCATCCCGCGCAAGCTCGCGACGCCGATCATCGAGTCGCTGCAGTTCGAGTGCGTCCAGCGCGAGCACGACATCGACGACGTCGTCCCCCGTCCCGAGGGCGGCCTGACCTCCTACCGCCGTGCCGTGCGGCTCGCCCTGACGAAGATGCGCGACGGCGAGGTCGAGACGAGCTGGCGCAACGCGACCCTCGCGGCGACCTCCGCCGACCCGCTGCCGAGCGACCCCGAGTGGGCCGGACACACGGTGTACGTGGACGACCGGAAGCGACACTCCTCGGCCAGCGCCGCGGACGTGTGGCGGGTCGTCGAGTCGATCGGCGGCGAGAACGGCTGGTACTCCTTCCCGCTGGCGTGGGTCGCCCGTGGGTGGCTCGACAAGCTCGCCGGCGGCGTCGGGCTGAACCGGGGCCGTCGCGACCAGCGCCGGCTCGAGCAGGGCGACGCGCTCGACTGGTGGCGCGTCGAGCAGCTCGAGCGTGGCCGGTACCTCCGCCTGCGTGCGGAGTTCAAGTCCCCGGGCCGCGCCTGGCTCGAGATGACCGTGACGCCGAGCGACGACGGCGGGAGCGACTACCACCAGCGGGCGATCTACTTCCCCCAGGGGCTGTCCGGGCGCCTGTACTGGTACGGCATCCTGCCCTTCCACGGCGTCATCTTCCCCGGCATGGTCGAGCGCATCACCGCGGCGGCCGAGCGCGAGTCCGAACACACCGAGTCGACGGGGCGGAACTGGACCCAGCAGAATGGGGACCCGCAACCGGCACACGAGGAGGCAGCATGACCACGGAACACCCCAGCGTCCTGTTCCTGGGCGACAGCATCACCGAGCAGGGGTCGTGGGACCAGTGGCTCCCCGGCGAACGCACGAGCAACCGCGGAGTCGGTGGCGACACCACCGACGGCGTGCTCGCCCGGCTCGACGACGTCATCGCGGAGCAGCCCGAGGTGATCGTGCTCCTCATCGGGACGAACGACTTCGGCAACCACCGCGCCAGCGTCGAGCACGTCGTCCGCGGCGTGGAGTCGATCCTCGTGACGCTCCGCCGCGAGCTGCCCGGGGTCCGACTGCTGCTCGTCTCGATCCCGCCGCGGCAGGCCGACTGGTGCGCGAAGATCGAGGAGGCCAACCGCCACCTCCGCCAGTTCGTCGCGACGTGCCACGCGCAGTACCTCGACCTGTGGCCGGCCCTCGCGGACGACGACCACCTGGACGCCCGGTACACCGACGACGGCCTGCACCTCACCGAGGACGGCTACCGCGCGGTCGTCGACGAGCTCCTACCGGCCCTCGAACGCGTCCGCGACCTGCCCCCGATGTCCCGCTCCATCCAGGCGATCGACCTCGGGGAGACCGGCGCCTGATGCCGCGCAAGGGACGCCCACCGGCCGGGTCGTCGCTGCAGGGCGTGCCGTCGGGCCGTCCGGACGCGCGACGGCCGGCGGGCGCGACCGCCGGGACCGACGGCACACCGTCGTTCACGCGCCCCGCACTCGCGCCGTCGCTGCTCGCCGCGGTGGTCCTCGTCGCCTTCGTGGCGATCGTCGACTCGTCGGCGTTCGTCTTCGTCCGCTGGGGGGTGACGGTGCTCGCCCTGATCGTGCTCGTCTTCGCGGTCCGCGGCCGGGCGTGGTGGGCCGTGGCCCTGACGGCCGCGATCGCGGTCTGCTGGAACCCGGTCGTCGTCGTGCCGATCCCGGGACAGGTCTGGGCGGCCCTGCAGCTCGTCGCAGCCGCGGCGTTCATCCTGGTCGGGATCTCGGTCAAGGTGCCCCGCGAGGCGGACGCGGGGCGTGCCTCCCGGCCGTGACCGGCACGCGCTCGCGTTCTCCCGGCGGACGGTAGGATCGCAGGAGCCGGGCACGGGGTCCGGCTGACGCGACCCGAAGGGCATGGATGAGCCACGAGACCGAGCCGGCGACCGAGAGTCCTCTGCTGAACCCTCGACCGTCCTCCGGCGGTCTCGACCGTCCCGACGTCGTCGTCCGCAAGGGACGGCTGACCCTGGTCAACGGGCACCTCACGCCCCAGCAGTCGATGATCGAGGACCTGTTGTTCCTCGACGACGCGCTCACCGCCGGTGACGTCGACCACCTGCTCATCCGTGGCAACGACCGACGGCCGGTCATCGCGGTCGACGAGCGGGACCGCCAGCGCGCCGAGAGCGCCGTCATGGCGGCCGCCGCGAACGAGCCGCTCTACGCCAAGCCGCCGGGGGAGCCCGCGGTCCTCGTCGTCGACGACGGCCTCGGCAACGCCGACGAGCCCGTGCTCCGGGTCTTCCGGCCCCGCCTCGAGCCCCTCGGTCGCCTCCGGTACGGCGCCGAGACGAGCGTGCAGCTCGAGTTCTGGCGCGTCACCGACACCGAGGTGCTCGCGCCCGTCGAGAACGCGCTCATGCGCCGCAGCCTGCCGATCGACGAGTTCGTGCTCGTGGACATCGAGCGGTACGGCCGCACCTGGCGGACGGTCGAGCACATGTTCGACGACCACGTCTCCGACATCCGCTTCCCCATCGACATCGTCTTCTCGTGGGTCGACGGCAACGCGATCGAGTACCAGCGCGCCCGTCAGGCCGCGCAGGCGAACGCCGTGCTCGGCGAGGGCGACGACGCCCCGGCCCGCTTCCGGCAGATCGACGAGCTGAAGTACGCGCTCCGCTCCGTGCACACCTTCGCGCCGTGGATCCGCCGCATCTACATCGCCACCGACTCCCCGGCGCCGGCGTGGCTCGCGGACCACCCGAAGGTGCGGATCGTGCGGAGCGAGGAGTTCTTCGCCGACCCGTCCGTGCTGCCGACGCACAACTCGCAGGCCGTCGAGTCCCAGCTGCACCACATCCCGGGCATCAGCGAGCACTTCATCTACTCGAACGACGACATGTTCTTCGGGCGACTCGTGGACCCGTCGGTGTTCTTCAGCCCGGGTTCGGTGACGAAGTTCATCCTCGCGACGACCCGCATCGGGCTCGGCTCGAACAACCCGGCTCGCAGCGGGTTCGAGAACTCCGCCCGGGTCAACCGCCGCCTGCTGCAGCAGCGGTTCGGCGCCGTCACCACGCGGCACCTCGAGCACGCGCCGACCCCGCTCCGGGCGTCGATCATGACCGAGATGGAGCACGAGTTCGCGGACGAGTTCCGCGCGACGATGGCCTCGCGGTTCCGTGCGGCCGAGAACATCTCCGTCACGAACTCGCTCTACCACTACTACGCGCTGCTCACAGGGCGGGCCATCGTGCAGGAGAACGCGCCGGTCCGCTACGTCGACACGACGATGCAGTCCGGGCTCAAGGCGCTCGAGGACCTGCTCAAGAAGCGGAACGTCGACTTCTTCTGCCTCAACGACGGCAGCTTCCCGGAGGTCTCCGACGAGGAGCGCACGCGACGGGTGACGGACTTCCTCGAGAAGTACTTCCCGTTCCCGGCGCCGTGGGAGCAGCCGACCGACTGAGTGGGCTGCGGCCGGTCCGGCCTGTTCCGGGCCGGTCGCCTCCGCGCGAGCGGGTCCTTCCTGTCACGCTCGGCGCGCGGGCGCGACGAGTCGTGCCCGCCGGACGACCGCGCGCGGCACGTCGTGCCCGCTCGGCGGGCAGGACCGGCCACAGCGGGACGGACGGGAGGCTCGGCGTGGGCCCGGCAGGGACGTCACCTCACAGCGCTGTCCGGCCTGCAGCGACGTCCGGCCAGGAAGCTCGGATGGCCGTCAGCGACGTCCGGCCGTCGAAGACGGATGACCGTCAGCGACGGATGGGGGAGGTGGGCACCGTGTCAAGGGTGAACACCGGGATGCTCGACGTGACGGGCGCCGGCTCGACGGCCGGAGCGATGGTGATGCCGGCCGCACCGAGACGCGCCTCGGTCTGCTCCGCGGACACCGGCTCACCCACCGTCGAGTAGTGGCCGATCGGCACCACGGAGTGCACGACGTTGTTGCCGTACACATGCACGAGGTTGAACGACTGCGCGCCGTCCTGCCCCCGGGTCCCGCCCTGGTACTCCGTGAGGTCCTGCGTGTAGCAGGTGGCACTCGCCACGGACACGGGCACACCCGCGAACACGGCGCTCGTCGAGTAGTGCAGGTGTCCGGCGATGATCGAGATGACGTCCGATCCCTCGACGACCTCCGCCAGCGCGGCCTGGTCGCGCAGCTCGACGAGCACGGCGAGGTCCTGCACGCTCGGGACCGGTGGGTGGTGCATCGCGAGGATCGTGCCGTGCGGCGCGGGCTCGGACAGCACCTCGGCGAGCCAGTCGAGCTGCGCGGGGGTGACCTCGCCGTGGTGCGCCCCCGGCACGCTCGTGTCGAGGGTGATCACGCGGAGGCCGTTCACGTCGTAGACGAAGTCGACCGGACGATCGGTCGGCTGGAGACCGAAGAGCTCCTGCCGGAAGGCACCGCGCTCGTCGTGGTTCCCCATGGCCCACACGACCTGCGCACCGAGGCGCTCGGCGGCCGGCTCCACGATGTCACGGACCCGCACGTAGGCACCGGCTTCGCCCTTGTCCGCCACGTCGCCGGTGATGACGATCGCCTCGGGCCGCGTGCCCGATGCCTCGATGTCGGCGATGATCGCGGAGAGTCGCGCGGCGGAGTCGACGTCGCCGTAGAGCGCGCCGTCACCCGCCACGAGGTGGGTGTCGCTGAGGTGGAGGAGGAAGTGGTTCGGCCTGGGGTGTTCGGCCGTCCGGCTGTCCATCGGTCTCTCGTTCCGTTGGCGGATGCGTGGTGCAACACGTTGCCACACCGTCCTGGACGAGTCCAGCACGACACCGTGAACTGGGGGTGAACCGGAAGCGGGGTTTCGCCGAACCGGAACGAACGAGCCCCCCGACCACTATGTGGTCGGGGGGCTCGTTCGGTGGTGCCGGGACTCAGTGGTTGGCCGCACCGAGCGCCGGGGCCTGGGCCTGGTGGTCGCCCTCCAGCTCCGGGCCGTGGTGTGCGGCGTGCGCGGCCTCGAGCTCGGCCTTCGTGACCGGCGCGATGCGGTCCTCGAAGAAGAAGCGGGAGACGTTCGCACGGACCTTCTGCACGCCGGTGATCCGACCCTTCGCGTCCGGGCGGACCATGAGCGGCTTGTACTCGTTGAACTGCAGGAGCTTCCAGCGCTCGTACTCGTCGAGCTGCTCGTGCACCTCGATGTACTCGCCGTGGGGGAGTCGGACGATGCGGCCCGACTCGTAGCCGTGCAGGACGATCTCGCGGTCCTTCTTCTGCAGCGCCAGGCAGACACGCTTCGTGATCCAGAAGGCGACGAACGGGCCGAGGACCGTCGTGGCCTGGATCACGTGGATCACGTGCTCGATCGACACCATGAAGTGCGTCGCGATGATGTCCGACGAGGCAGCGGCCCACAGCGACGCGTAGAGCGTGATGCCGGCGGCACCGATGGCCGTGCGGGTCGGGGCGTTGCGCGGACGGTCGGCGAGGTGGTGCTCACGCTTGTCGCCCGTCACCCACGCCTCGAGGAACGGGTAGGCGAACATCGCGATGATGAGGGCCATCAGGACGGCGATCGGCGCGAGGATGTTGAACGACACCGTGTAGCCGAACCACACGACCTCCCAGTGCGGCGGCACCAGACGGAGCGCACCGTCGGCGAAGCCGATGTACCAGTCGGGCTGGGTACCGGCGGACACCGGGGACGGGTCGTACGGGCCGTAGTTCCAGATCGGGTTGATCGTGAACAGCGACGCGATGAGGGCCAGGATGCCCGCGACGATGAAGAAGAAGCCACCGGCCTTCGCGGCGAACGCCGGGAGGATCGGCACACCGACGACGTTCTCCTCGGTCTTGCCCGGTCCGGCGAACTGCGTGTGCTTGTTGATGACGACCAGCACGAGGTGGACGCCCAGCACGGCGACGAGGATCGCCGGCAGCAGCAGGATGTGCAGCGTGTAGAGGCGGCCGACGATGTCGGTGCCCGGGAACTCGCCGCCGAAGAGCAGGTAGGCGATCCAGACGCCGATCACCGGGACGCCCTCGATCATGCCGACGATGATGCGGAGACCGTTGCCGGAGAGCAGGTCGTCGGGGAGCGAGTAGCCGGTGAAGCCCTCGGCCATGGCCAGGACCCACAGCACGAAGCCGAAGACCCAGTTGAGCTCACGCGGCTTGCGGAAGGCACCCGTGAAGAACACGCGGGCCATGTGCAGCATCACCGAGGCGACGAACAGCAGGGCGGCCCAGTGGTGGATCTGCCGGACGAACAGCCCGCCGCGGATGTCGAACGAGATGTTCAGCGTCGACTGCAGGGCGGTCGACATCTCGACGCCCTTGAGCGGCACGTAGGAGCCGTTGTAGACGACCTCGGTCATCGACGCCTGGAAGAAGAACGTCAGGAACGTTCCCGAGAGCAGGACGACGACGAAGCTGTAGAGCGCGACCTCGCCGAGCATGAAGCTCCAGTGGTCGGGGAAGATCTTGCGCCCGACCTCCTTCACGAGGCCGGAGATGCTGGTGCGCTCGTCGATGTAGTTGGCGGTGGCCCCGATGAGACGGGACCCGCGCGTCGGCTCGGGCCGGGTGGCCGTCGTCGGTGCGCTGGTGGTTGTGGTGCTGGTCATCAGCGTTCACGCTCCCAGAAGGACGGCCCGACCGGCTCGTGGAAGTCGCTCTGTGCGACCAGGTAGCCGTCGTCGTCGATCGCGATCGGAAGTTGGGGGAGGGGACGTGCAGCCGGGCCGAAGATGACCTCGCAGTTGTTCGAGACGTCGAACGTCGACTGGTGGCACGGGCACAGCAGGTGGTGCGTCTGCTGCTCGTAGAGCGCGACCGGGCACCCGACGTGGGTGCAGATCTTGGAGTAGGCGACGATGCCGTCGTAGCCCCAGTCCTCGTGCCCCTTGCTGGGGTTGAGGTCCTTCGGGTCGAGACGCATGAGGAGGACGGAGGCCTTCGCCTTCTCCTCGAGCATGTGCTCGGAGTCGAGCATGCCGTCCGGGATGACGTGGAACACCGAACCGATGGTGACGTCGGACGCCTTGATCGGCAAGCCCGTCGGGTCCTTGGTCAGACGCATGCCCGACTTCCAGAACGTGTGGCGCAGGAGCTCGTTCGGGTCCTCGGCGGGGGCCAGGTCACGGACGAGCACGATGCCGGGCAGCGGGAAGGCCGCCAGCGCACCGATCATCGAGTTGCGGATCAGCTTGCGACGGCTGAAGCCCGACTCCTTGTCGGCGAGCTGGAACGCCTCGACCGCCTTGGCACGGGTCGCGTCGGTGCCACGGGTGCCGTGGCGCATCTCCGAGATCTCGCGGTCGACGACCAGCGACTTGCCCCAGTAGACGGCGCCGAGGCCGAGTGCGAGGAGGGCGAGCGCGATCGAGAGGCCGAGCCAGAGGTTGCCGGCACGGACGGTTCCGAAGTCCTCGGGGTCGATCGGGAACGCGACGTACGCCGCGATCGCGAGGACGCTGCCCACGACGGAGAGGTAGAAGAACGTCGCGACCTGACGCTCGGCGAGGCGCTGCTTCTTCGGGTCGACGTCGGTGCGGCGAGGGCGGTGCGGCGGCTCGCCCGGGTTCTCGAACGGCTCGGCGGGGACGACAGCCGTCCCGACGGAGGTGCTGGTCGTGCCGTGCTTCTCGACAGCCGAGGACGAGTTCAGTGCCTCGTCGTCGTGCTCTGCCATGGTGTTCCCTTCAGTGTCGTTCGACACGGACGATCAGTTGGACTTCGCCGTCAGCCAGACGGTCATCGCGACGACGGCACCGAGGCCGAAGATCCAGATGAACAGACCCTCTGCCACCGGGCCGAGGGAGCCGAGGGCGAACCCGCCGGGCGACTTGTTGTCCTGCACGTACTTGAGGTACGTGATGATGTCGGCCTTCTGCTCCGGGGTGAGGTTCAGGTCGTTGAACACCGGCATGTTCTGCGGGCCCGTGACCATGGCCTCGTAGATGTGCTTGCCGGACACCGACTGCAGGTTCGGGGCGTACTTGCCCTCGGTCAGGGCGCCACCGGCACCGGCCACGTTGTGGCACATGGCGCAGTTGATGCGGAAGAGCTCGGCGCCCTCGGCCGCGTCACCCTTGCCGTCCGTCAGCGACGAGGACGGGACCGACGGGCCGGGGCCCAGCGAAGCGACGTAGGCGCCCATGGCGTCGACCTGCTCGTCCGTGAACTGAGCGGGCTTCTCCTCGGCCTGGGGGCCCTGCGCAGCCATCGGCATGCGGCCGGTGCCGACCTGGAAGTCGACCGAAGCGGCGCCGACGCCGATGAGGGACGGGCCCTCGCCGGTGCCCTGGGCGTCGAGCCCGTGGCAGGTGGCGCAGTTCGAGGCGAAGAGCTTCTCGCCCTCGTTCACCTGGGACTGGCTCGACGCAGCGGTGGTGGTGCTGTCGTCGGCGTTGGCCGTCGAGCTGAACAGCGCGTACGCGCCGCCGGTGGTCATCAGACCCACGACGATGAGCGACACGGTCGCCATCGGGGAGCGGCGGCCCTTCTTGGACTTGCTTCTGTTGAACATGCGGTGGGGGCTATCCAGTTCCTACTTGAGAAGGTAGATGACGGCGAAGAGGCCGATCCAGACGACGTCGACGAAGTGCCAGTAGTACGACACGACGATCGCGGTGGTCGCCTCCTTGTGACCGAAGTTCTTGGCGGCGAAGCCGCGGCCGAGGGTCAGGAGGAAGGCGATGAGACCACCCGTGACGTGCAGGCCGTGGAAGCCGGTGGTCATGTAGAACGCGGAGCCGTAGGCGCTGGACGACAGCGTGACCCCGTCGTGCCAGAGGTGCGCGTACTCGAAGAGCTGGCCGCAGACGAAGATCGCGCCCATGCAGTAGGTGACGAAGAACCACTCCGTCATGCCCCAGTCCTTCGGGTTCCAGCTCGTGCGGTGCACCTGGAAGCGCTCCGCGGCGAACACCGCGAACTGGCAGGCGAAGCTGGACAGCACCAGGATGATCGTGTTCACGGAGGCGTAGGGCACGTCGAGCTTGGAGGTCTCGGTGGCCCAGAGCTCGGGGGACGTGCTGCGCAGCGTGAAGTAGATCGCGAACAGGCCGGCGAAGAACATGACCTCGCTGCCCAGCCACACGATCGTCCCCACGGCAACGGCGTTCGGCCTGTTCAGGACCGGACCGCTGGCGGATCTGGAGAGAGGGGTGCTAGTCACGTGTTCCATTATGGCCGAAACCGGTGACAGTGTTTTCGCAGCAGACTGGCGGGTCTTCCGAACTCAGTACGATCGAGGCATGTCGCTCCCACTCTCCTGGCCCGCGGTGATCAGCGCCCTCATGGCACGCGAGGACCTCACGATCAGGCAGTCCACGTGGGCCATGGAGGAGATCGTCCAGGGACGTGCGACCCACTCCCAGATCGCCGCCTTCGCCGTGGCGCTGCGGGCGAAGGGCGAGACGGTCGACGAGGTCGTCGGGTTCCGCGACGCGATCCTCGACGCCGCCGTACCGCTGGACGTCGACCCGATGGCGCTCGACATCGTCGGCACCGGGGGCGACGTGGTCGGCACCGTGAACGTCTCGACGATGGCCGCGATCGTCATCGCCGCCTCGGGCGTGCCGGTCGTCAAGCACGGCAACCGCGCGAGCTCCTCGAAGTCCGGGTCGAGCGACGTCCTCGCCGCGCTCGGGCTCGACCTCTCCATGGACGCGGTGCGCGTCGCGGACACCTTCCGGCGTGTCGGACTGACCTTCGCCTTCGCGAGCGCCTTCCACCCGGGCTTCGCGCACGCCGCCCCCGTCCGTCGCGAGATCGGCGTCCCGACGGTGTTCAACTTCCTCGGGCCGCTCGTGAACCCGGCGCGCTGCGAAGCGAACGCCGTGGGCGTGGCACAGCTCGAACTGGTGCCGATCATCACGGGCGTGTTCCAGACCCGGGGCGCGACCGCGTTGGTCTTCCGGGGGGACGACGGGCTGGACGAGCTCACGACGACCGGGCACTCGCACATCTGGGAGGTCACGGGCGGGCGGGTCACCGAGCACGACCTCGACCCCCGCGACCTCGGCATCGCCCGCGCCCGCACCGAGGACCTGCTCGGCGGCGACCCCGAGCACAACGCCGCGGTCGTCCACCGCGTGCTCGCCGGGGAGACCGGACCGGTCCGCGACATCGTCCTGCTCAACGCCGCTGCCGGTCTCGTGTCCTTCCGCCTGGCCGAGGACCCGGAGCAGGCCGACCGGCCGATCCTGCAGCGCTTCCGCGAGCAGCTCGTCGTGGCGGCGGACGCGGTCGACTCCGGCGCCGCGGCCCGCAAGCTCGCCGACTGGGTCGGCGCGGCACCCGCTGCCTGAGCACCACCAGCGCACGCACGGGAGGCGCGGGGGGGGGGGCGGGGGGCCCGCCCCCCCCCCCCCCCCCCCCGCGGGCGGGGGGGGGGGGGGCGCCCCCCCCCCCCGCCTCCCGTTCGTGACGTCGGGGGCACCACCAGGGCCTGCCGCTCCCGGGGACGCGCGCCTAGCGTGAGCGCCATG